>JALCOX010000033.1 GCA_022649925.1 Bifidobacteriaceae bacterium
CATCTTCATCTGATGAGCAGATGTTGCATCTGATGTGCGTTGCATCGCTAACTCATGCCTCCGGACGACACCAAAAGTCGGTTATTTGAGGTCATAAAGTGCGAACTCGACGCGAGATCCCCTTGTAGGGCGCACATCAGATGCCACATCCGCTCATTAGATGAATTCACCGCGATATTACAGCGAGAAAATACCTCATCGACCCGAGCCGGATCGATCCGGCTCAACCCACTTCAATCCATCTCGGCCAACTGCATCAGCAGTGGATTGTGCTGGAATTCCTGCGCCAGGCTCGTCGATGAACCGTGCCCGGGAAAAACCTTCAAACGAGGTGACAGGCCACCAATCCTCCTACATGTGGCGCGCATGGCAGACGGGTCACCCTGGAGAAAGTCCGTCCTCCCGATAGCACCGGCGAAAAGGGTGTCGCCAGTGAAAAGTTTCTCGTTCGCCGCATCGAGCAAGCAGATGGCCCCGCGCGTATGCCCGGGCGTGTGCAACACCTGCAGCGTGTCACTGCCCCAGGAGATCTCATCGCCCTCGTGCAGCGTGCGGTCCCACTGTGTCACTGCGTACTCCTCGTTCCCTGGCTCCTCCACGAAACCCGAAATCTCGGGGTTTGCAGCCATCTCTTGATCGTCGGCGTGGATCATGATCGCCACACCCAGTTGATCGTGCAGCTCATTCATGGCGCCGATGTGGTCGTTGTGCGCGTGTGTGGCAACTGCGGCCACCGCAGTGAGGCCACGGTCATGAAGGTGCTTGATGAGCCGTGCCGGCTCATCGCCGGGATCGATGATGAGCGTCTGAGCTTGGCCATTCGCACCTAGGCTGGTGAGGAGGTAACAGTTAGTCTGCCACCGTTCTCCGAGAACCATCACTTCTTGCGAATACATTCTGGCACCTGCTTTCTCACGCACGAACTACCTTCTCACGAGCGAATTACCCCTCGCGGGGCGAACTACTCACGACCTTTTCGTGAACTTCGCAGCACTCGTCTCCGCGAGGGAGTGCCCCTTGGTTTCCGGAGCCCACGCTACCGATATGAGAAGTCCAACAAGTGAAATTACTGCGCCCACGATCATGATGGCGGCACTGCCGTGTTTGGCGAGGAATGCAGGAAGAATGTAGGTAGTCACGACGGTGCCGATGCGGCTCATCGCCGTCGCGATGCCCATCGCGGAGGCCCTGATTTCTGTGGGGAACAGCTCCGTGGGGTACAGCCACTGCAGGTTGCCCGGCCCTCCCGCACACAGAGCGTAAATGCCAAAGAGAACAACAACGACGACAATGGAAGCCTTTGGTAACATTCCCAGGACGAACAACGCCACGGCCATGGCAGCAAAGCTCCAGATGACCAAGGGCCGCCTGCCCCACCGCTCAGCGAGGAACATGGCGGGAATGGTGCCGATCAAGAAGAAGGTGCCGATGATGATCTCACCGAGCAACTGACTCTTGCCCTCTCCTACTCCCATCGCGTTCATGATGGTGGGACCGTAGGTGTAGATGGCGAACATCGGAATCGCTTGGCACAGCCAAATGATGGCGACGAAGAGAACGCGCTTGAGATACTGGCCTTGGAACACCTTGCGAACGTCCGTCTTCACAGCGGGCTCATCGTCGAGCACCACGTCGGCGCCAAAGAGGTTCTCGATGACCGAGGTGGCCTCCTCGATCCGGCCCTTCGACATGAGCCAGCGCGGAGACTCGGGGATGGACCAGCGTCCGAGCAGGATGATGATACACGGGACGATAGTGGAGGCGAGCATCCACCGCCAGCCGTTGGGAATGTCCGAAATAAAGTAGCCCACCACGTAGGCGATGTTGGCGCCAAGGTACCACACTGCCGCCAGAAATCCCATGGAGTAGGCGCGATACTTGCGCGGCGTGAACTCGGTGATCATTGAGGTGGCAATTGGGTAGTCGGCGCCAACCACGACGCCCACGAGAAAGCGCAAAATCACAATTTCGAGCGCATTTTGCGCAAATGCCGAGAGGAGAGAAAAGACGATGATGCTGGCGACGTCGATGATGAACATCTTCTTGCGCCCCACCATATCGGTGAGCCACCCGCCCACTGAGGCTCCCAAAAATATCCCGACGAGCGCCGCCACACCGATGAGTCCGCTCCAGTGATTGTCGATGTGCAGCACGCTCGACATCTGTGTGAGCGCAACGCCAATGATGGAGAGGACGTAGCCCTCAAGGAAGGGGCCTCCGGAGGAAAACACCGTCACTCTTTTCAGGAACGGCGTCATTGCGACGTCGTCGAGATGAATCCTTTGAGTGCTGTCCGTCATACCTACCTCCGTCTATCGGCGAGCGCCCCACATGCGTCACTGCATCGGCGGGAGTCTCTCCCTTTTAATACCTACCTTACAAAATGAGGGGCTCTCCTCAGAGCCCCTCACCTCATCACCGCTTATTACTCCTTGTATTCGATGATGCCCCAGTTGAGATGCGGCTTGGCGCCAGTCTCTTCCTCGTTGGCATCGACGAGGCGGAAGCGCAGCTCGCCCGGCCCGACCTTCCAGAACTCCGCCTTGAGCGTGGAGCCCGGCAGCACCGGGGAGGTGATGCGAGTCTTGAAGCGCGTGATGCGCTCCGGCTCACCTGGCATGTACTCGTTGATGGCGTGACGCATCACGATGCCCGCGTAGGAGATCGCGTGCAGAATCGGGCGAGGTTCCCCGTTCTTCGCCGCGTAATCCCAGTCGATGTGCTGCGGGTGCCAGTCCCCGGAGAGACGGTAGATCAGCGCCTGATTTTCCGGAATGTGCTCGACGCAGACCTTGTCGGGCGCGCGATCGGGCATGTCGACGAGATCCTTCGGAGGCTTCGGACCGCCCCAGCCACCGTCGTAGATCAAGCAGTCCCACGACTCGTTGGTGAACAGCAGGTTGCCTTCCGAATCGTAGGTGTCACCGATGTGCTGGGCGAGCAGACCCTTGCCCTCGCCGCGATCGTAGAGGCCGGCGAGCTTCACCTTGGTCTCGAGGTGATCGCTCATCTTCGTGATGGGCTGGTTGAACTTGATGTCAAAACCCCAGTGCAGGGATCCTGCGTAGTTATAGCCGTAGTCGATGGTCTTGGTGACCTTCTGATCGACGATGAGCATGGCGCCGAACATCGGGAGCACCTTGAGTTGGGGATTTGTAGGATCCTTCTCGTTGATGTACTCGAGGCCGTCCTTGCCATCGATGCCAGCTCCACAGCCAAGTGCGAAGAGCTCGAGATCTTTGAAGGTGTAATCCTTGACGAAGGGACCGAAAGTCTGCCCCACCATCTCAGTCTTGATTCTTCCCATTGCTATTCCTTTCCATATGTGAGTTCCGCCTCTTCGCGAAGCTCATTCTTGAGGACTTTCCCATACTGCCCACGCGGCAAGTCCTCACGAAACTCAATAATCGAGGGCACTTTGAAGTAGGCCAGATGCTGGGAGGCATACTCCTCAATACCTTTCTTGGTGGGGTGCTCCCCCTCGCGCGGCACGATGACGGCCATGACCGCCTCACCCCGCACGTCGTCGGGCACTCCAAACACAGCTGCATCCTCCACGCCGGGAGCATGCACCAAAACCTGTTCCACGCACAGGGCAGACACGTTCTCCCCCGCCCGCTTGATGAGGTCGACTCCGCGCCCGGCAAAGTAATACCAGCCAGACTCGTCACGCCAGCCAAAGTCACCGGTGTGATACCAATCTTCGGAGTCGAGCACCGAGGAGGTGGTCTCCTCGTCTCGCCAGTAACCCTTCATGAGACTCACACCCGGAGTTGCCTTGATCAAAATCTCCCCACAGGTGCCTGTGGGTACATCCTGACCGTGCTTGTCCACGATGCGCGCCTCGTAGCCCAGACCGACCCGGCCGATGGACGGCCAATTGGTCGGACCGAAGGGAAGGTCGGTGATCACTCCGACGAGGGATTCCGACGAACCGTAATTGTTGATGATCTTGACGTTGAACCGACGCTCGTAGGCTTCCTTCTCCTCGTCCTTCAAGGGGAGGAAGTAGTGAACGTAGCGTACGTGATGGTCCTTCTCGTGCGGATCCACGGGCTGAACCATTGTCGTCTTCGCAATCATCGCCATCGACTGCACCAGGGTTGAGTCAGATTCACGAACCTCACGCCAGAAGCGAGTGGCCGAATACCGGTTCACCAGGATCAGCGTGGACCCAGAGGTGATGACCGGAGTCATCGCCGAAAGCTGGAAGTTCGCGTGCGTCACCGCCATCGTGGTGAAGTAGCGATCCTCTCGGTTCATGGCCAGCTGCCAGTTGACGTACCACCCTGAGAAGAGGAAGTTCGCGTTGGTGAGCATTACTCCCTTGGGGTTAGCGGTCGTTCCGGAGGTGAACATGATCTCTACCAGATCGTCGCTGGTGAGATCGCGCACCTCCTTCAGCTCATTCGGCTCCTGGTCACGCAGGTGCTGGTAGCCGTTGCCCGCGTCAGGATCCGTCAGCAGCACGTGGTCAGTCAGCCCACTCATCCCTGGCTCCGCGTACAGCTGCGGATCCGAGATGAGCAGGTCGACATCGCACTCGTCCACCATGTATTTGCACTCGCTCGCCGTGTTGGCCGCGTTCAGCGGCACGCAGATGCCGCCGATCTTGGCCAGCGCGAGCAGGCATTCGACGAACTCGACGGAATTGTTGAGCTGAAGCGCAACCCTGTCCCCCTTCTTCACGCCCCGATCCATCAGGAGGTTGGCGGAGCGAGTCGTCATGCGGTCAAATTCTGCATAACTGTACTCACTCACCTCCCCGGAATCGGCGACTATGAAGCGGAGGAAGGTAACCTCCGGCCGGGTACTCACCTGGTAATTCCACATATTTCGGAGAGTAGTTCCCGTTTCGTTGCGTTTCATCATTCCTTGAGCTCTACTTTGCGTAGGATCATTCCTCGATCCTCTGCCTACTTTTCCTGGTTTTCCTGATCCTGGGCGAACTTGACAGTCCCGTTCTTCCTGAACTCCTCGATGCGCTCGTCGGAGAATCCGGCGCGGCGCAACAGATCGAGGGAATCCTCGCCCAGCGCCGGCGTTGGCCTCCAGAAACCACCAGGGTTGTTCTTGAACTTGGGAACCGTGTTGAGTCCCTTGACTTCCTTGCCCTCGCGGTTCTTCCACTCGATGAAGTCCTTGCGTTCCTCAACGTGCTTGTCCGCCATGATGTCCTCGAACTCGTTGATGACCTGAACGGCGATGCCGTGAGCCATGAAGTCGTCCTGAACGTCAAACTTCGAGCGAGTCGCCAAATACTCTTCAACCTTGGACTCGATGAGCTGCGCCTTGGGGCTGTCGAGCCACAAAGCGGTCGTTCCCTCTGGGTAATCCTTGGTTCCCAGCAGGTCGCCGAGCCCGATCTGCTCAAGGAGGTACTTGTTCTGGGGAGCGCCGTAGCACTCGAGAGCCAAGAAGCCGTCCTTGCACTTGTACTCGCCGATGGCGCACAGGTTCTGATGGCGAGCGCCCGGGCGTGGGTACTTGATGCCATCGTTGAGATAATCCATCATGTAGTACGTTCCCACGCGCAGGAGGGTTTCGTACATTGCCATGTCGATGGACTCTCCCTTGCCGGTCTTGTCCGCCTTGTGCATGGCGGCCAGCGAGGCGGAGATGATCATGAGCGAGTTGAAGAAGTCGCCGGAGTATGGCTGAGTTGCCATCGGCTGGTCCTTGGACCCGTTCTGCGCGACGATGCCGGCGTAGGCGGCGACCGTCAGATCGTAGGCGGCGGTGTTGATGCGCTCGGGCACGCCGGTCTGGCCATAGCCGGAGACGTGCACGATGACGAGCTTGGGGTTGACTTCCCACAGGAATTCGTCGGTGATGCCCTTGCGCTGAAACACCGGGCCCTTGTTGGACTCGATGAAGATGTCAGCATCCTTGACGAGGGCGCGGATGATTTCCTTGCCGTCGTCAGAGAATTGGTTCATCGAGATCGACCGCATGTTGCGGCGTTCCATCTCCTTGACCCACTTAGTGTCGCGCATGGAGTCGCCGTTCCAGGGGTTCTCCACCCACGTCACGTCCGCACCCCACTCCGACATAATCTCTGCCGCCGTGGGAGCCGCGATCTCCATTGCGGAGAACACCACCTTCACGTCGTCCAGAACACCGAATGACGGCTTATTTGTTTCCAGCATCATTCCTCCTTGAACAATGTTTCCAACTTGTGTGCAATCGAATTTCGGACCGAACTACTTGCGGTACTCGCGCAGGGCCTGCTTGCCAGCGGTGAGAATCATCATCTCATCAGTGCCGCCGGAGATGTGGTCCACGCGAATGTCGCGGTAGAAGCGCTGCAGACGGTGTTCACCGGTGACTGCCACGCCGGAGAAGACCTGAACCGCGTTGTCGACGATCATCGAGGAGGCCTGCGAGCAGTAGTACTTCGCCATGGAGCAGTCGCCGCGACCCATGGTGTCGTGGTCGTGCTTGTAGGCGATCTCGAAGAGCATGTTGCGCATGTTGGTCAGAGCGATCTTCATGTTGCAGAACTTCTCTTGGATCAGCTGATAGGCGGCGATCGGCTTGGGACCCTGCACGCGCTCGTTGGCGTGCTTCGCCGCGTCCTCATAGGCGCAGTAGGCAGTGCCGTAGTTGCTCAGTGCCACCAGGAAACGCTCCTGGTCGAAGTCCTGAACTCCGCGCATGAAGGCGTTGCCTTCCTTGCCAAAGATGTCCTTCTCTTCGAGCTCGACGTTGTCGAAGTAGATGACAGCGCAGGAATCCATGCGCAGGCCGAGCTTGTTGAGCGGCTCGCGCTTGATGCCCTTGGAGCTCATGTCGACGAAGAACTCGGAGTAAACGGACATATCTTCGGAGTTGCGTGCCATGACCACCATGTAGGGAACGTTCATGCCGGAGGTCTGGAAGGTCTTCTGTCCCTGCAGGTAGATTTTGCCGTTCTTGCGAGTGTAGGTGGTCCGCATGTCGTTCCAGGAGGATCCAGCGGAAGGCTCGGTCATTGCGAAGTTGACGATCTGGTTGCCGGTTCCCACGGACTTGAGAATGGTGTCGCGCTGTTCGTCGGAGCCCTCGCGAATGAAGGTGTCCCAGCCGGAGAGCTGGTAGAGAATATAGGTCGGCGCACCGGCGCGACCGAGCGCCTCGTAGGCGGCAGCGAGGGTGGACCAGTCGAGCCCGAGACCGCCGTACTCTTCCGGCAGAAGAATGCGGTCGAAGCCCAGGTCGCAGATCGCCTTCACCCAGCGCTGCGGATACTCATGCTTCTCGTCACACTCACGGAAGTAGGGCTCCCATGAGTCGTCGTTCATCAGTTCCGTGAAACCGTCGGCAATCAACTGCTGATCTTCGGTCAATGAGAAATCCATTGTTACTCCTTATATATGGTCTGTTTGCGTTTGTTCTTTTATGCGCCGGCGTTCACCGATGAACGCCGGATGTCTTGTAGAAGGCCGCTGCGTGCTCGAGAACCTCTCGCGCTGCGGCGACGACGCGCGAGTGATGAATGAATCCGTGGAGCACTCCCTCAACCAGCTCGAAGCGGTAGGGAATTCCCGAGTCCTCACACACCTTCGCAAGGGTCTTGGAATCGTCCTGAAGCGGATCGAGGCCACCCGCCGCGATATAGAGCGGAGGAACGTCGTGAGTGAGGTCGTTGCTGAGGATGTCGACGTAGGGAGCATAGGCATCCTGGGGCGAGGCGAAGTAGTAATTCTTGTACATGTCGAAATCGGCGCTCGTCAGCCCATCCCACGGTCCCCCGAGCAACCTCAGCGAGCCTGAGTCGCGCAGACCGTACCATCCGTAGATGAGGAGCATGCAGCGGATGCCCTCCGCAGCCTTCTCTTCCTCGCGCAGATGAAGGTACGTTGCGAAACTCATATTCGCGCCGCCCGAATCCCCCGCGAACGAGATGTCGTGAGGGTCAATTCCCCACAGCTGCGAATGGTTGCGAAGCTCTTGAACGACGGCCACGCACTCCTCCACGCCTTGGGGATATTTGGCTTCCGGGGAGAGTGTGTAGTCCACCGATACCACGGCGGCACCCGATTCCTTCGCCAAGATGCGGGTGATTCGATCGTGTGTATCGACGTTTCCAAGCACCCAACCCCCACCGTGAATGTAAACGATCACGGGAAGGATGGGCTCGTCGTTTGGGCGGTACATGCGCACCCGCACCTCACCGTAAGAAGTGGAAACGCTGCGGTCGTCGACGTGGGCGAGAACTGGACCGTCCTGATTCCAATACTCGCGCTCGTGGTTGTACGCCGCGCGCATTTCCTCAAAACTCTGCCCCGGTGCGTACAGATCTTTCGAAAGCTCGTTCTGCTTGTCGAGAGCTTTCTTCATATCTGGGCTCAGCTGGCTGAGTACATCGATCGTGTTCGCCAAGTAAGTCACATCCTCCAGAACTCAACCCTACAGTTACTCAAAAATCCGATTTGCGCTTGGAAGTGAACTAGAGCCGACGCACAATCCTTCAATTGGTCGGCTCCGCTCACTTTCCGCCTCAATCGAGCAGACGTCAGGCGCTCACCGCTGCGCGCGCCTTCTCTGCGGCTTCCGCCTCAGCAGCTGCGGCATCGGCTTCGGCCTCGAGGCGCGTCTTGTTCTTCTTGATGTAGACGAGCAGGATGGCCGCGAAGGCCGCTGCCAGAACGGCGGCGCCGGCGAGGATCCAGAAGATCTGCGGGTAGGCGTTCTTACCGTTGGCGTCCATCAAGGAACCGAACCAGGTGGACGAGAAGGTGTCAGGCAGGAAGCCCACCACGGAGAGCAGACCGGAAGCGGTGCCGAAGATGGTGAGCGGGACCTTGCCCTCAGTCAGCTGACCCGACATGATGCCGAACACACCGTTGGAGATGAAGCCCAACAGGATCGCAATGATCGCAGCGAAGACCACGACGGAGGCGTTGAACGGGAGGAAGATGAGGACGAGCAGTCCGACGACCACGACGAGCGAGCCGCCGATGATGATCTTGGAGGGGGACTTGGCGGCGCTGGAGAAGAAGCCGAAGACAGGGCCCGAGATCAGCGTGACGCCGTAGGAGCGGATGATGCCCACCACGGAGACGACGGCGACGGAGGCACCCAGCGCGTCGGTGAGGTACGGAGTGGTGTAGTTCACGCCGGTGTAGAAGAAGTACACGAAGAACATCGATCCTGCGGCCAGCCAGATGACGGGGCTCTTGAGTGCCTTGGCGACCATGGAGAAGTCGAAACTGGACTTGGAGGTAATTTCGCCTTCAAAGCGAGGAATGAAGATGAAGGAGAGAATGCCGAGGACCAGAATGACCGCGCCGAGGAAGAACAGCAGAACCTGCACGCCGATCTTCTCACCGACGTTGAAGTACGAGAGGATTCCGACGTTGATGAAGTTGAGGATCAGGCCCGCAGCTCCGTAGACGCCATAGGAGACACCGATGTTGCGCGAGTACTCCGACTCTTCGGAGATCAGTCGAATGAGCTTGTAACGGATGCCCCACCAGATGAGAATCGTGGTGACGCCCATGCCCACGAAGATGATGTAGAGCGTGGTGATCGAGGGAAGGAATGCGTACCAGAAGGTCAACAGTGCGGTGGTACCGAAACCAACCCACCCCAGAGTGCGCACGTGGAACTTATCCGCAACGATTCCGGAAGGCAAGTAGCAGATGGTTGCGGTGATGGCATAGGCCGTCACCATCAAGCCGAGCTGGGCGTTCGTCGCGCCGGTTGCCTTCATGAGCTGATCGTAGAAAACGTTCTTCAGATACAGCGGTGTGTAAATGATTGAGCTGCCCATCGACACCAGAATGAGAAGAAAGATTCTCTTCCCATTCGAGAGATCGCTGGCGCGAACTTCTTTTTTGGTAGTACCTGCCATCACAATGCCTCCTAAAACATTCATGACGCATACAAAAGAAAGCCCTATTCCCGAGATTGCTCTGGGAAATCGCGCATTTTGTTGTTCGTTTGATTACTTAGACGACGAACTAGAGAGAGTGAAATATTCCCTGCAAACGATGTGATATCGGTTGCCGAGAACGACAAGTGCCTCGCTGCACTTGATAAACCAACCCGCCTCTTTGCTCAGTCATGTGCCTCAGCGTAGGGGACTCGGCACCTCAATTGCAAATTTTCAACAGGCTCCTTGCGCGTCGTTGAGACACCTTCAGGGGGTTCAATAAGAACGAACAAATACCTGAGAAATCAGGAACTTCGAGATTTCTCACCGCTCATTAGAAGCTTCAAAAATACGCACTTACCGTTCACCTGATCACGCGATGGACCCACAGTCTCTGCCATGTCGACCGAAAATGTCCGCCATCAGCGTGGGGGTCTAGCGCAAAATGCGAGGCCTATAGGTGAAGGCGATTCTGTGCTACGTTTATGAACTTGGCTAGTGATTCGTCGTAACGACACCGGCATCCCGGAAATCACCTACAGTAGTCAAGCAAGGGCAGGATTACGAAGGAGTATTCATGCGAGCAAGTGAAGAAGAAATCCAAGAATTAGCAACAGCTCTGGGCGAAAAATTCACCACAGACGAAACGACGATTCGTCCCTACATGCGCGATCAGTCATGGATGGTTCCCGAGGGAACACCCATCGGGGCTGTCTTCGCACAAAGCGCTCAGGACGTTTCCACAGCACTCAAGTGGGCAAACGCTCACAAGGTCCCCGTCTCCGTGCGCACCGGAGGCTCAGGTCTGGCCGGCGGCGCCGTGTCGTACGCGGACGGCCTCATCATCTCGCTCGACAAGATGAACAGGATCCTCGAGATCAATCCCGAGAACTCTTACGCCATCGTCGAGCCGGGCATCATCAACGAAGAGTTCAATCGCCAGCTCGGCCTCGAGGGCTACTTCTTTGCTCCCGACCCCGCGAGCGCCTCCATCGCCACCATCGGCGGCAACATCGCCACCAACGCTGGCGGACTGCGCGCCGTCTCCTACGGCGTCACCATCGACTGGGTCAAGGGACTCGAGGTGGTCCTGGCGGATGGTCGCATCATTCACACCGGCTCCAAGACGATCAAGAACGTCTCCTCGCTCAACCTGACGCAGCTCTTCGTGGGCAGCGAAGGAACTCTGGGCGTCGTCACCCAGGCAACGGTCAAGATTGAGCGCCTGCCTGAGCACGAGCCTTACACGTTCCTCGCTTCCTTCGACTCCATCGAAGACGCTGGCTACGCCACCATCGCCATGCGCGACTCCGATAACCGTCCCGTCTCCCTCGAGCTCATTGACGCCTTCACCGTCGACCTCGTGAACAAGCGTCACCCCGACATGCAGGTCCCCCAGCCGGGCGCTGCACTCCTCCTCGGCCAGACCCTCGGCGAGAACGCCGAGGAACAGGCCAACACCATGGCCGAGCTGTGCAAGGAGTTCGGCGCATCCGAGACTCACGTTGAGAAGGGCAACGATCTGCTCGCTGTGCGTCGTGACGCTTATCCCGCTCTGCAAGATGCCGGTATGCCGGTCATCGGCGATGTGAGCGTGCCAATCGCCTCTCTAGCGGAAGTCATCCAAGGTATCGAAGAGCTGTCTCAGAAGTACAACCGCCGCGTTGCCATCATTGGCCACGCCGGTGACGGCAACCTCCACCCCATCGTCCAGTGCGGCGAAGGTCTCGAGGAATCCGCCGCCGCCGAGGCGCTACTCGACGAAATCGTCAAGATGGCGATCGAGCCCGGTGGTGTCATCTCCGGCGAGCACGGCATCGGCTACCTCAAGAGGCACGATCTGCCTGAGATGCTCTCTCAGGACGTGATTGACGTTCAGCGCAGCATCAAGAACGCCCTAGATCCCAACAACATTCTCACTCCGGGCCGCAAGGTCTACTGAGCAGAGGATCTGCCCACATATATCAACAAAAAAGTTCCGAGACCACGTTCCAGGTCTCGGAACCTTTTTGTTTTGAGTACCCGTGTTTGTTCCACGGAACACCCCGGCCTCCAATTTCGCACCCCTCGAGTTTCGTGAATCAGTGCGAAATAATTTCAACTCATTATCGTTGGAACGACGGCCCTCAGGGAAATTGGGACCTTCGCACTGATGAGGTCAAGGCCATCAGTGCGAAATTTCCGAGCGCGTGAACGTTCACACGTATATACACACAACCACCCTCACACAACCACCCATCTACCCTCACACCCCACCCACCAAACAAACAAAACAGGGGCGCCGCCACTCTCGTGACGACGCCCCTGAGGCAATCAGTGAGTCACAAACTAGGCAAGCGCCTTCGTCAACGCAGGAAGAACCTCGTAGAGGTCTCCAACGATGCCGTAATCGGCCATGTCGAACATGAGCGCGTGCTCATCGGAGTTGATGACGACGACGGTGCCGGAATCCTGCATGCCCACGGTGTGATGCATCTGTCCGGAAATGCCGATGGCGAAGTACACATCGGGCTTCACGGTCTGCCCCGAAATACCGATGTAGCGGTCGCGAGGAAGCCAATCCAGGCCCTCGGCGAGCGGACGGGAGCTGGCGACCTCGGCGCCAATGGTCGAGGCGAAGTCCTCCGCGAGCTTCAGATCCTCTTCCTTTGCGAAGCCACGGCCAACCGCCACCACGCGAGAGGCAGTGCTGAGGTTCGAGGAAGAGCCCTCCGACTTCTCGACATCCGTCACGGTGGCGTCATACGCACCGTCGGAAATCTCAACGTCGGATGCAACGTCAACATCTGCACCGCCGTCTACGACGAGAACGACCGGGGACGAATACTCGAAGGTGTAGAGGCTCACGCCGCCGTAACGAGCAACCTGAACGCTCGTAGGAGTGACCTTCTTCACCTGGGTAAAAATGGGCGCATTGTGCTGTGCGGCAATGGCGCCACCGAGCACGCGACCTTCCTGAGTGTTTGGCACCAGGATGACGTCACCCTCAGAGACCTCGACGGCCTTTGCAACGGCCGGAGCATAAGCCTCGGCAGGAACTTCACCCTGCGCAAGCGTCACGAACTTCTTGGTGTAGCCGAGCTCGTCGGCGACCTCCACCAAACCACCAACCTGCTGAGTCGGGGCGATAATCCATGCAACAGACATATTAAAAACCTTCCCTTCCGGTTCCCCTTAGAGAACGCCGTTGCTCTTGAGGGCTGCTGCCAACTGCTCAGCCGCGTCGTCACCCTTGAACAGCTCGTGCTTGCGCACGCGCTTCTCAGGCCTGCTGGTTTCACTCACGGACGCAGCCGCACCCGAGAGTTCGAGGTCAGAAGCGGCCACTACCTCGACGGGCTTCCTGCCCGCCATGAGAATGTCCTTCATCGCTGGGACGAGTGGGTCGACGGCATCCGACGTCGCGGCGACCACGATCGGACCCGCAATGCGAACAGTCCGTCGTCCACTGCCGGCGATCTGGGTCACTTTCCAGTCGTCGCCGTCCTGCTCGACTGCAACCACGTTCTGGAACGTCGGCCACCCGAGGAATCCACCGATGAGTGCGGAGGTGAGCTTCGCACCTTCGTCAACCGACGAATCGCCGGCAACGACGATCTGCGCATCCTCGACTCGCTTGACGAGCCCTGCGATGGCAGAGGCGATCTTCGTCATGGACCACTCGGACGTCTCGTCGTCGGCGACCACGAGGCCGCGTGCGAGACCGCGTGACATGGCGGCCTTCTTCGCCAGCGAGCTCGACAACGCAGCATCGCCGACACTGACTCCAACGACCTCGGTGCTCAAAGCCTGCGCAAGATTGTGACCCAGTTGCATGGCAACCGTGTCGTACTCAGAGACCGACGCCTTCGCGCGCGACCAATCGAGCGTTCCGTCCGAGTTCACGGACGCATCTTGCGGGTTTGACGTGTATTTGTAGGCAACTACAACAGACATCTGCGTCTTTCCCTTCCTATTGTGAGCGACTGTCAACGGTGAGCAGCCACTGCATCTCTTCATCAATGACAGTACACGAGAACAATTGAATTACGTCTGTCGACATAACTCCTGTGCACTTAGCCAAGCCCTCAGTATAGTGTCCAGTTCACAGCACCATGCCCCGCACACTGAACATCAGGAATGCGCGGAAGGCCCTTCGTTCCAAGGCTCAGCAAGCCACATGCAACAAAACCCGAGATGAGACATATCTCACATAATCGGTTCAATCACCACTGAGCGACCGCGAGGGGGTCGATAGTATACACAAAAAATAGACAGAGGAGAATGTGAACGTGCAAGTTTTCAAAGTGTGAATCGTATGCCATAGTTGACCCATGTTTTCGCTACAAAATTTCATTCCCACCGCCAATGCAGTCGGTGGAAGCGTGCCACTGTCGGCACTGATTGCACTCGTCCCACTAGTTCTGTTCTTCGTGCTTCTGGGAGTTTTTAAGACGCCTACGCACTGGTGCGCAGTCATCTCGCTCGTGGCGGCCATCGCGATCGCCATCTTCGGATTCCACATGCCCTGGGACATGTCCCTGAACGCGGGGCTCCAGGGGGCGGTCTTCGGCGTCTTCCCGATTCTCTACATCGTGATCATGGCGGTGTGGCTCTACAACCTCACGGACACTTCCGGACGGTCGAAGGACGTCCAGGCGATCTTCTCGGCCGTCGGCAAGGGAGACAAGCGCGTTCAGGCAATCCTGATTGGCTTCTGCTTCTGCGGCCTCATGGAGGGTCTCGCCGGTTTCGGAGCCCCCGTCGCCATCTCCTGCGCCATGCTTCTCGCTATCGGCATAAAGCCGCTCAAGGCGGGCTTGGCGGCGATGGTCGGCAACGGCATCACCGTCGGATTCGGTGCCATGGCAATCCCGGTGACGACAGTGGCACGCCTGGGCGGAGACGTCCCCGCGGCGGCCGTCGGCGCCACCATGGGCCGCATCTCCCCCTTCATCGCCATTTGGGTTCCCGTACTCCTTCTCGTCATCGTCGACGGATGGCGGGGCGTGCGCCAGGTCTGGCCGGCTGCCCTGGCAGCGGGGACCGGCATGGCACTGGGATACTTCCTCGGCGCCAACTACATCTCCTACGAACTCGCGGCGGTGCTCGCCTCCTTGTTGTCGCTGCTCTTTGTCGTCATTCTCATGCGCTTCTGGCAGCCCAAGCACACTCCTCAGGATCAGGCCTCCGCACCCAACGCCGAGAAGATCAGCGCCTCGCGCGGTTTCCTCGGCCTGTTCCCCTACCTTCTGGTCGTGGTGATCCTCGCGATCACCAAGCTGGTGAAGCCGCTCGCCGGGTTCCTCGCCTCCCTTGACGTGTCCTTCGGTTGGCCGGGTCTGGATGGACGGCTCCTTGACTCGTCCGGCGCCGTTTCCACCTCGACGCAGTTCAGCTTCAACTGGGCGTCCTCTCCGGGAACGATGCTCCTCATCACCGGCGTCATCGTCGCCATCGTCTACGGGGCGACAGGGCGCAAGGAGCAGTATTCCTACACCTTCGGCAAGGGAATGAAGACGCTCGGCACCACCATCTACAACCTGCGCATCACCATCCTGACAATTGCGGTCATCATGGCGCTTGCCTACGTGATGAACTTCTCGGGTCAGACCAACGCCATCGGAACAGCCCTCGCGGCGACGGGCAGCGCCTTCGCCTTCCTCTCCCCCGTGCTCGGCTGGATTGGAACGGCCGTCACCGGCTCGGCAACCTCCTCCGCAGCTCTGTTCGGCAACCTGCAGGCAACCGCTGCACAGACCGCGGGCATCCATCCCCATCTGCTCCTCGGCGTCAACGAAATCGGTGGCGGGCTCGGAAAGATCGTCTCGCCACAGAACCTCTCGATTGCGGCCGCCGCAATTCAGGAGCCGGGCTCAGAGTCCAAGCTCCTCATCGGTGGAGCTAAGTATTCACTCATCATGCTGGCCGTCCTGTCGGTCATCACGTTCCTTGCCTCCAGCGGTATCTTCGGCTGGATCATCGTCTCGTAAAGCACGCAGCCTGACAGTCACAGGTGAGGGGTCGTACCGATTCGCTCGGTACGGCCCCTCAACTATTTGAAGCTATTTGAACCTATTTGAACGAATACCTTTATATACCCCCCTCAATTTTCCCTAGTTCTGAGTTAAGTAAAGAAAAGTGGGTCTTTAAATGGGGTGTGGCCTCTTGCTTGAGGGTGTGTTTAATGTTCCGGGGGTTAAATACGCGGGGTGCGTGACTTTCGAGTGTGGCTTGTTCCATAGAACTCTGTGCCAGTATCGGTGTCCGTGAACCAGGATCCAGCATCAGAAGGCGAGCAAACGATCCCCAACACCCGGGCAGGGGCCACGTTGCGAAGGGTACCCCCCCCATTTGCGGTGAATCTTGGCTGGTTGTGGTGAACTACGCTCAGTTGCGATGAATCACAGTCCTCGAGACCGCATGAAACCGAGGCGAGACGGCCTAGAATTCATCGCAACCAGAAGAAACTCACCACAACCAAACAGGCACGAGCCAGGAAAAAGAAGAAACACCCCGCACCCACTCTCAAACCCAGTCCAGAAACCCAGATCGGCATGCAGAAACTTCAACACCCACGAATCAGGATCCGGCACCAGAAAAAGATGAGCAGGACGAACAAAATAACCCACAACACACCCGGATAAGACCCACGATTCGAGCATTAACCCCTAGTTCACAGATAAAATACCCCCCCCTGCACAACAGCACCGCCTGTCGATACCTTTCGACGCTGAGAGCGGTCACAACATTGAAACGGTGCGGGACATTCCGTAAATGTTACCTACATCACAAATCATCTATACTGACAGAGGCTTCCCTGAAGAGAGGCAACAATCGTGGGTCTGCTCAACGGCGAACGGGCCCACCTAACTTTCTCCACACGTAACCACTCACAATCGGCTTTGCACTGAGCGCAGAGCGGGTTATCCGTTCTTCACTTCCCACTTGGTAATCTCCGTGCGCATCTTTTCGACCGAACCCTCCGCAAACTCCATCGCCCGCGCGTCGCGGATGAGGTGAGCAATCGGGAAGTCGGCGCTGTAACCCAAGGCTCCAATGGCCTGCATGGCGTCGTCGCCGCCGCTCACCGCCTGTCGTGAGCCGTACGCCTTGGCCATCGTAGCGGTCAAGAAATAGGAGGAATCCCCGGCATCCCGCTTCGCAGCGGCATCCTGATACAGCAACCGGGTGTTCTGGTATCCGATGGAAATGTCGGCAATCTTCCTTTGAATCGACTGCAACTGCCACAGATATTGCTCCCCCGCCTTTCGCTGTTGCGTGAACTTGAGCACCTCGTCGAGGGCGTGCTGTTGGATCCCCGCGAGGACCGCCCCCATGAGAACACGCGCGTCGCCGTGTGCGGAGTCAGCAATGCTCAAATCTTTGTAAAGGCTCGGATCCATGCGGTGGTAATCGGCAACGAAGACGTCCTTCAACGAGATGCCACCAATCGGAGTGCCAGTCAGACCGATGAAGTTCTCCTGGCCTGTAAAGCTAAAGCCCTCCATATCGGAATCCACCACGAAGAAATCGAAGGCACCCTCTTCGTTCTTGACCATGGGTATATAGACCTGGGCGAATCCTCCGTTGGTGATCATCACCTTGGACCCGTTGAGGACGTAACCTCCCTCAACCTTGCGCGCCGTGGACTGTATGAAATCCGGATTGGATCCTCCGCTCGCCTCCGTCATGGGAAAAGCGAAAATCGTGTCGTGCACGCGGTCCTTGTACTCGTCCCACAGCTGCTGATTGCCAAAGCGCCTCAGCTGCAAGATCGTCTTGAACTGGCCCTGAAGCATGACGGCGACCGAGGCGTTTGCCCGGGCCACAATCTCGAGAGCTCTCGACACCGTGCTCAAGCTCAGGTCGACGCCTCCCCATTCCTCAGGAGCGTTCATTGCCAAGAGGTCAAGCTCGACCATCTTATTGAACAGTTCGTCCGGTATCTTGCGATTTTTATCGATGCTCATATCCTCAGGAGCGACATCTGACTGTGCAAATTCGCGCACCATATCGAGGACGAGTTCCTCATCATCTTGATCCATCAAAATCACCTCCATGTGATTCGTCGGGTGGCTTCATGCTACAGGATTTGCCCTGCGAAAAATAGACGGCAAAACCCCGACACACACGGCGACACACATGGCAGCGCACTTCCAAAACTTACACTTGTGCAAGTATTCTGATACACGGTTATGGTGTTGTCAGACAAAGGAGTACACATGCCCACTTTCCAGCATTCCCCTCAAGGACACGACGAATTCAACATTCCCGATCTTCCCAAGGTCCCAGAGGAAACTGTCAAAAAGATGCATTCCGGCGAGGTGTACTTCTTCTCCGACTCGCTGATCACCATACAGCTCGAGGCCCTTGAACTCGTCCACGCCTACAACCAGACGCGGCCAAAGGAGCAGGAGAAGCGCAACGCCATCATGCAAAAGCTGTTCGCACACGCGGGCGAGGGCCTCTACATCGAGCCGCCCTTCCACGCGAATTGGGGCATGTTCACCTCGTGGGGAGATTACTCCTATGCGAATTTCAATCTCACCCTCGTTGACGACGGACCCATCACCATCGGCAGCCACGTCATGATCGCCCCCAATGTCACCCTCGTCACCACGGGGCATCCCGTCAAACCCGAGCTGCGTCGCAAGGCCGCGCAATACTCGCTTCCCGTCGTCATCGAAGACAACGTGTGGCTTGGGGCGGGCGTCACCGTGCTACCCGGAGTCACCATCGGCGAAAACTCCGTCATCGGGGCAGGTTCAGTCGTCACGAAGGACATTCCCGCAAATTCGGTGGCGTACGGCACTCCATGCACCGTGGCCCGCCAGATCGGCGCCCACGACGACGCGTACTACTGGCACGAGCGCATGCTCGCAGACGACATTCCCACGCTGTAACGCACTGAGATCACACAGCTAGGCCGCACAACTTAGGCGAACAAATCCAGTACTCCGGGATTCTTCCCCTCTTCAGCGATGCGGCGATGGCGTTTCTTCGCCTCTTCCACCACAAACTCGCGGTACTTCTCAGCGATCTCGACGTCGAGGCCCGCCTCCGTGGCCACGCGCCGCAGCCTGGTCATCTGCGCGTTCTCGCGTTTGAAGTCGGCGGCCGCAAACCCCGCCTCCGCCTTGAGCACGCCCACCTGAGCTGTCGCCTTGAAGCGCTCGGCGAGAAGCGAGACGATGGCGTTGTCAACGTTGTCAATCGACTGACGCAACTGCGCAATTTTCTTTGCCGCCGCTGCGGTCTGAGGGTCGAGGGAATCGTCGTTGGCATCGATCACCGTGGAAATTTCCGTCGTCATATGAAATCCTTTCGCCCCAGCCTCATGCACGCTGGCCGCACACAATAAACCAAATAAAAAGACCGCCGCCAGTATCGTCAGTTCCACGATACCTGCGGCGGCTTACCGAATCGAAAACCCTCGGCTCAGTTACCCTGCAATATCTCAGTTGCCTTGTGGCATCGTCGAGGTGATGGCCGCCAGGAACTCGTGGTTGTTGCGCGTCTTCTTGAGACGCGGCACCAGAGTCTGGTACGCCTGCTCGGGTTCGAGGCCTCCGAACGCCCTGCGGAGACGATAGACGACGGCCAACTCGGTCGGAGGAGTGATGAGCTCCTCGCGGCGCGTACCGGAAGCGTTGATATCGATGGCCGGGAAGAGACGTTTGTCGGCCAACTCGCGCGACAGGCGCAACTCCATGTTGCCCGTTCCCTTGAACTCCTCGAAGATGACCTCGTCCATCTTGGAACCGGTCTCGACGAGCGCGGACGAAATGATGGTGAGTGAACCACCGTTCTCGATGTTGCGCGCCGCACCAAAGAACTTCTTGGGCGGGTAGAGCGCCTGAGCGTCAACGCCGCCGGAGAGAATGCGTCCAGAGGCAGGTGCCGCGATGTTGTAAGCGCGGGCGAGGCGGGTCATGGAATCGAGAAGCACCACCACGTCTTGGCCCAACTCAACGAGACGCTTGGCACGCTCGATGGCGAGCTCAGCCACGATGGTGTGGTCGGATGCGGGGCGATCGAAGGTGGAGGAGATGACCTCGCCTTGGACCGTGCGCTCCATGTCGGTGACCTCTTCGGGTCGCTCGTCGACCAGAACCACCATGAGGTGAACCTCGGGGTTGTTGGTAGAGATTGAATTGGCGATCTGCTGGAGGGTGATGGTCTTGCCGGCCTTCGGCGGCGACACGATGAGGCCACGTTGACCCT
>JALCOX010000034.1 GCA_022649925.1 Bifidobacteriaceae bacterium
TCAGACTTGAGGTGAGCATGTTCGTGGTGGTGTCGGCGTTCGACGAGTCCTCCTCAAGCCACGCCAGCGAAGGAATATGCGAAAGCACGAATCCTGCGAGGAGTTCGAGGCCCACGAGAACCGCGGTCACAAGGGTTCCCACTCCGAGGGACTTGGCCACGGCGCCTCCGAGAGTGCGTGTGCCCATGCGGTCCTTGAGCACGCGCGGAGACAGCCCGAGGGACCCAAATAATTTCATGGCGCGGCGGACGAAGGGGAACGCCCAGAGCAGAAGATAACTGAGTGCCGTGGCGTAGAGCGAGACGACGAGATTGATGCTCGTTGACTGCGTGGAGGTGAGTGCTGCCGGGTTGCCCTTGGCAAAGACCAAAGTCACGATGGTGAGGGGCAGTATGGCGATGATCGTTACCCCGAACATAATGACGAAATTCAAAGGTGCGCTGAGCAGGCCGGTGAGGAGTAGAAACTTTCCGGGTTCCATGCGCTTCTTGGGCGGTGCCACGAGCTGTGCGGGAACCGGGAAGGGGGTCGGGGCCGGCGTGGTGTCGGGTTCGGTCTGCGCGGCGTCGTCGGTCATCGCATTATCCATTTGTGTTGTCTGCTTACGCCAACGCCACGAGTTCGAGATACTGATCGTTCCACAGGTCTTCGTCACCGTCTGGAAGCAGCAGAACGCGCTCAGGTTTGAGCGCCTCGACGGCCCCCTCATCGTGGGTGACGAGCACAATGGCACCTTCGTAGCGTGAGATGGCGGAGAGGATCTCGTCTCGGGAGGCGGGGTCCAAGTTGTTGGTGGGCTCGTCGAGTAGCAGCACATTTGCGCGACTGGTCACCAGGGTGGCCAGTGCCAATCGAGTTTTCTCACCGCCTGACAGCACGCTGGTGGGCTTTTCGGCGTCGGCACCAGAGAAGAGGAAGCTGCCGAGAATGGTGCGGGCTTGGGTGTTGTCCAAATCAGGTGCCACGTGCTGCAAGTTCTCAAGGACGGAAACGCTGTTGTCCAACGTGTCGTGCTCCTGAGCAAAGTAACCGATCTTGGCGCCGTGACCGTAAATTACCTCGCCCGTATCCGAATCTTCAGCACCCGCCAAGATCCGCAGTGTCGTCGTCTTGCCGGCTCCGTTGAGCCCCAAGATGACCACGCGCGAACCCTTGTCGATGGCGAGATCGATGCCGGTAAAGACCTCGGTTGAGCCGTACGTCTTCGAAATCCCCTTCGCCATGATCGGGGTGCGCCCGCAGGGAGCGGGTTCGGGGAAGCGAAGATCCGCCACCTTCTCGGCGCGCTCCATCGGTTCCGTGGCCTCCAGCAGACGCTCTGCGCGGCGCATCATGTTCTGGGCCGCCACTGCCTTGGTGGCCTTGGCGTGCAATCGGATGCCTTGCTTCATCAACCTGTCGGCCTTCTTTTCGGCCACTTCACGCTCGCGGCGGCGGCGTTCCTCGTCCACCTGGCGTTGCTTGAGATAGGCCTCCCAGCCGAGTGAATACATGTCGATCTCGGCACGCTGGGCATCGAGGTGCCACACCTTGTTGACGGTCTCGCCAAGGAGTTCCGTGGAGTGGGAGATGACAAGGAATCCGCCCTGGAAGTTCTTGAGATAGTTCTTCAGCCACTCGATGGAATCGGCGTCCAAGTGATTGGTGGGCTCGTCGAGAATGAGGGTGTCGGCGTTGGAAAACAGGATGCGCGCCACCTCGATGCGGCGTCGCTGACCACCGGAGAGCGTGCCGAGCTTCTGCTTGAGGGTGTCTTGGGTGAGTCCGAGGCTCTCTGTCATCTTGATGGCCTCGGACTGCGCCGCGTAGCCGCCGGAGGTTTCAAACTCGGAGAGCACGCGGTCGTACTTATTCATGGCCTTTTCCATCACCTTGGGATCGGAACTGGCCATGTCCGCCTCGGTTTTGCGCAGGCGTTTGAGTTGTGCGGCGATATCGCGAGCGCTGACCACGCGGTCGAGCGCCGTCTGTTCGGGATCGGCTGCGTGGGTCGACTGGGGGAGGTACCCCAATTCTCCGCTCACGTGCACGGATCCGGAGGTGGGGAGCATCTCACCCGTGATCACCTTGGTGAGGGTCGTCTTGCCGGCTCCGTTGCGCCCGACAAGACCGATGCGATCTCCCTTGGCGACGTGGAAGGTCGTTGGGGAGAGCAGGAGGCGCGCTCCGATACGGATTTCCAAGTCTTTTGCTTCAATCCCCATAATTTTCCATCCACCACATTCCCGGCACCAGCCGCACAAGCGCCGGTTCCTCCGGCGAAACACGCATATTTTTACCTCTCAGAGCCTAGCCAAGCTGGCAGACGAGCGCCAACGATTTTCGCTGGGAATGAGTTTGCGCGTCACGTGGCGGAAGAGCAGCACGGCGGTCAACGCCGACGTGACATCGGAGAGGGGCTCAGCCGCGAAGACGCCAGTGACGCCGAGGAAGTGCGGCAGAATGAGCGCCAGGGGGACGAGCAGGATGATTTTTCTCCACAGCGCCAGGAACAGCGAGGGCTTGGCCTGCCCGATGCCCACGAAGACGCATTGGACGGCGTTCTGCAGGCCAAAGACTCCAAAGCCACACATGAAAAGTGGCAGCATGCGCACCACGATGCCTGTGATGGTGGGGTCGGAGGTAAACAGCGCGGCAAAGGTGCCGGGCATGAGGATGCAGATTCCACTGGCGGCGGAGGTGACGACGACGTTGGCGACGAAGACGATGTGATAGGCCTTGCGCACGCGCGTGAAGTTCCGCGCCCCGTAGTTGTAGCCGATGATGGGCTGGACTCCCTGCGAGATTCCCGACGAGAAGATAAAGACGAGTTGTTCGAGGCTGGCGATGATCGTCATGGCACCCACGTATTTGTCGCCGCCATAGTGCTGCAGGCTGGAGTTGAAAACGACGTTGATGACACTCTCGGTGATTTGTTGAATAAACGGTGACAGGCCGAGCGCGAGGGCGGGAACCAAGAGACGGTCGAATCGAATGAGGGTGGGACGCAAGCGGATGCCGCTGCGACCTGACATGAGGAAGTAGCAGATCCAGAGGGCTGAGAGTGCCTGAGCGATCACGTTGGCGATGGCTGCTCCACGCACGCCGAGATTGAGAGTAAAGATGAACAGCGGATCCAGGCCGATGCTGCTGAGCGCGCCGATCAGCGTTGCACCCATCGCGACTCCCGCCTTGCCCTGGGCGGAGACGAAGGGGTTGAGTCCGAGGGCGAGTTGCACAAAAAGCGTGCCGAGAAGATAGGTGCCAATGAAGGAGGAGGCGTATCCCAGGGTCTCGGGACTTGCTCCGAAGGCTATGAGGACCGGTTCCTTGATGACCTCAAACACGACGATGAGGACGATGGAAGCGACGATAAGAGTTGCCGTGCACGTGCCGAGAAGGCGTTCGGCACGTTTGAAGTTGCCGCGGCCCAGTTCTATGGAGGCCAGAGGTGCACCTCCCATCCCGATGAGCGCGGCGACAGCGGACAACACCAAGGCGACGGGGAAGCAGACTCCCACGGCTGTCATAGCGAGGCTACCGGTGCCGGGAATATGAGAGATGAAGAGGCGGTCGACGATGGTGTAGAGCGCGTTTGCCGTCTGTGCGATGACCGCCGGCAATGCAAGTGATGCTGCGAGCCGAGGTATGGGGGCGTGGCCCAGCTTTTGCTCGGCCTCGTTGGGAACAGTCACGCTCGCCTCGGTTCTCATGATTTCCGGAGGTGTTCCTCCCTAGTGAATAGTAGGAAAAGGCGATGACGGGAACGCGCGGATGAGAGGTGGGAATGTGAGGTGCGGAATTGTAGACGAGAGCCTCGGCAAATATCTCGAAAAAAATTTAGAACAAGTGTTCGATTTTTCGTGAGGTTCGGTCTATTCTTGACTCTGGGCAGAATGGCCGCGTTCTGATGCGCTCGCTTGGTAGAGTCGTCAGACGGAAAATGCGAAGAGACAAGTAGGTACAGTGAGTAAGAAGAACCAGAGCGGGACAATTGAACGCACTACGGCACTCGAGGGTCACATCGTCGACAAGCACCGCCACGAACACAACGGAACGGTGATCACGGACCTCAGCGACGTTGCCAAGGATCGCAAGATCGTCATAGCTGGCGCTCGCGAGCACAATCTCAAAAACGTGGACCTCGAGGTTCCACGCAACAAGCTCACCGTGTTCACCGGTCTGTCGGGCTCGGGCAAGTCCTCTCTCGCCTTCGATACCCTGTTTGCGGAGGGTCAGCGTCGTTACGTCGAGTCGTTGAGCGCCTATGCGCGCCAATTCCTCGGTCAGATGGACAAGCCAGACGTCGACTTTATCGAGGGTTTGAGTCCTGCTGTCTCTATTGATCAGAAGACCACCAACCGCAATCCGCGCTCAACGGTGGGGACCATCACCGAGATCTATGACTATCTTCGTCTCCTCTTCGCGCGCACGGGAATTCCCCATTGCCCGGTGTGTGGCGCGCTCGTGAGCGCTCAGACACCGCAGCAGATGGTCGATACCCTCATGAAATACCCCGAGGGAACACGTTTCCAGGTGCTGGCACCCGTGGCTCGCGGCAAAAAGGGTGAGTATGTCGATCTCCTCGACCTGCTGCGCTCAGAGGGATATGCCCGAGCGCTCATCGACGGTGAGATGCACCAGCTGGCGGAAGACATCAAGCTCACCAAGCAAAAGAAGCACACCATCGAGGTGGTCGTGGACCGTCTCGTCATCAAGCCGCAGGTTCGTCAGCGCCTCACCGATTCGGTGGAGACCGCATTGCGGCTGGCAAATGGCATCATGGTGGCCGACTTCGTCGACATCGACGAGAAGGCTCCCAACCGCCGTCAACCCTTCTCTGAGAAGAGGTCCTGCCCCAACGGTCACACTCTGGAACTCGACGAGATTGAGCCGAGGACCTTCTCATTCAACGCTCCCTATGGCGCCTGCCCCGACTGCACCGGAATCGGCTACAACCTCGAAATCGATCCCGAGCTCGTGATTCCTGACCCCGACAAGTCGCTCCACGACGGAGCAATCGAACCGTGGGGTGGCGGCAAATCGACAACCGAGTACTACGGTCACGTGCTCGAGGGTCTCGCCGACGAACTCGATTTTTCGCTGGACACCCCGTGGAAAGACCTGCCCGAGAAGATCCAACACGATGTGCTGTACGGGCACAATTTCAAGGTCAAGGTGTCGTACCGCAACCGCTGGGGACGCTTGCGCGAGTACAGCACCGGCTTCGAGGGCGTGATTCGCACGCTCATGCGCCGCCACGATGAAACGGACTCTCAACAGATGAAGCAGTTCTACGAGTCGTACATGCGTGAGATTCCCTGCCAGACCTGCGACGGAAAGCGTCTCAAGCCGGAAGTTCTCGCGGTCACTGTGAACGACCTCTCTATCGCCGACGTCTGCGACCGGCCGGTGGCGGAGGAACTCACATGGGTGAACAAGCTCAAACTGACGGGCGCTGCGGCACAGATCGCGGGGGAGGTGCTCAAGGAGATCCGTTCTCGCTTGCGCTTCCTGCACGACGTCGGTCTCGACTACCTCACACTGTCGCGTGCAGCGGCCACGCTGTCCGGTGGCGAGGCGCAGCGCATCCGTTTGGCGACCCAGATCGGCTCAGGCCTCGTAGGCGTGATGTACGTGCTCGACGAGCCCTCCATCGGCCTGCACCAGCGTGACAACGAGCGCCTCATCGAGACTCTGCACAAGCTGCGCGACCTCGGCAATACCCTCATCGTGGTCGAGCACGATCAGGAAACGATCGAGAAGGCAGACTGGCTGGTCGACGTCGGCCCGGGTGCGGGTGAGCATGGCGGTGAGATTATCTACTCCGGCCCCGCAAACGGGATCGGGGGCGCCAAGCGCTCGATCACGGGTGACTACATCACAGGTCGCCGCGAGATCGAGGTTCCCACGTCGCGGCGAAAGGTGCGCAAGACCAAGCAACTCACTGTCGTGGGCGCACGACAGAACAATCTGAACAACCTCACGGTCAACTTCCCCGTGGGAGTAATGACCGCAGTGACGGGTGTTTCAGGCTCTGGTAAGTCGACCCTCGTCAACTCGATTCTGTATCCGGTCCTGGCGGACAAGCTCAATGGCGCCCGCATCGTTCCCGGAAAGTACACCCGAGTCGAGGGACTCAAACAGGTCGACAAGGTCATTCACGTCGACCAGAACCCCATCGGCCGCACTCCGCGCTCTAATCCTGCGACCTATACGGGCGTGTGGGACAAGATTCGCACGCTGTTCGCCAAGACCCCGGAAGCACAAGTGCGCGGCTACGGTCCGGGTCGTTTCTCCTTCAACGTGAAGGGTGGGCGCTGCGAGGCGTGCCACGGCGACGGAACGCTCAAGATTGAGATGAACTTCCTGCCCGACGTCTACGTCGAGTGTGAGGAGTGCCACGGCAAGCGCTACAACCGGGAGACTCTCGAGGTGAAGTACAACGGCAAGTCAGTGGCCGACGTGCTCAACATGCCTATCGAGGAGGCGGCCAAGTTCTTCAAGTCGTACACGTCGATCTCGCGCTATCTCGACACGCTCGTCAAGGTCGGTCTGGGCTATATCCGCCTTGGACAGCCCGCTCCCACACTGTCAGGAGGCGAGTCGCAGCGCGTCAAACTCGCCACCGAATTGCAGCGTAGGTCCACAGGGCAAACTGTCTACATTCTCGACGAGCCCACCACGGGTCTCCACTTCGAGGACGTTCGTAAGCTCCTCGTCGTCCTCCAGGAACTCGTCGACAAGGGCAATACGGTCATCGTCATCGAGCACAACCTTGACGTAGTCAAGTCCGCAGACTGGATTGTGGACCTGGGTCCCGAAGGTGGCTCCGGCGGCGGAACAATCGTGGCCGAGGGAACGCCCGAGCAAGTGGCGAGAGCCGAGGGAAGCTGGACTGGTAAGTTTCTCGCCCCTATGCTGGCAAAGAAGGCATAGGAGTCAGCGAATGAGCAATGGAATCTTCGAGCGGCACAGCCCGGGGACGTGGCGTAAGACGGCGAGGACACTGCTGGACGAGCAAGGTTCGGAACAGGGGTCCTCGCAGCCGGATGCCAATTCCACCCCTCCGATTGCGGCTGGACCAGCAGTCAAGGCAGGGACGCCGCGTCTGGGCGACACCCGTGACGCCTTTCGACCCAAGTCCTCGGACATTCCCGCACAACCCGGGGTATACAAGTGGCGAGACTCGAGTGGGCGCGTCATTTACGTTGGCAAGGCCAAGAATCTGCGCAACCGCTTGGCGAATTACTTCCAGCCTCTGTACCTGCTGCACCCCAGGACTCAGACGATGGTCTTGACCGCCCGCAGCCTCGAGTGGACGGTCGTCGCGACCGAGCTCGAGGCCCTGACGCTCGAATACACGTGGATCAAGGAATTTGACCCGCGCTTTAACGTCGTCTTTCGTGACGACAAGACCTACCCCTATCTCGCGGTGTCAACGGGAGAGAAGATCCCGCGCATCTGGATTACCCGATCCAAAAACCGAGGCGACACCAAGTACTTCGGTCCCTATGCCAAGGTCTACGACATGCGTCACTCCCTCGACAAGCTCTTGAAGGTTTTCCCTGTCAGGACGTGTACGCCGGCGACCCTTCACCGCGCACAGCTGTCGGGGCGTCCCTGCCTGCTCTACTCGATCGGCAAATGCACGGCCCCGTGCGTGGGCCACATATCCCTCGACGACCATCGCAGCCTGGTCAATCAGCTCACCAACATCCTCACGGGTAGTGCAGGCCCCAAGTACGTCCACGAGCTCACTGCGCAGATGAAGCAGGCGAGCAAAGACCTCGAGTTTGAGAAGGCCGCGAAGTTGCGCGACCAAATTCAGATGATGGGCAACGTCGTTCAACAGAATTCGGTCGTCTTTTCGGACGACGTCAACGCTGACGCCTTCGGGCTGTCGGGTGACGAGTTGGAGGCGAGTGTTCACGCCTTCTTTGTCAGGTCGGGAACGATCCGGGGGGAACGCAATTGGAGCGTCGAAAAGGTCGAAGAGATCTCGGATGCCCAACTGCTCGCCGAGCTCATCACTCAGGTGTATTCCCAGATCAGCGACGAAGCTGCTCACACGAAATCTGCGCCCAACCCCACCGCAGCGTCGATGGAGGTGTCAACCAAGCGCGACGCCGTCTCAGAAACCCAATCCCTCACGGCCACCAATGCGGTGGAACGGACGAAGGCGACTCGTGAACGCAAGGCGCGGGAGCTTTTGACGGGACGGGATGACCTCTTCTCCGAGGCGTCGCCCATCCCCGCAGAGATCATCGTTCCGCTCAAGCCCGAAGGCAGCGCCAAGCTGGAACAGTGGCTCTCGGGTCTGCGAGGCTCCAAGGTCACAATTCACGTCGCCCAGCGCGGTGAGAAGCGCCAGCTCGTCGAACGTGCAACCGCCAACGCGGAGCTCTCGCTCAAGCAGAACAAGCTGCGTCGCACCACCGACATCGCCGCCCGCACCGAGGCCATGAACGACATCATGCGCGAGCTGGGTCTTCCTCAGGCACCTCTGCGCATCGAAGGATACGATATTTCGAACGCGACGGGTGGCGGCTATCAGGTCGCTTCGATGGTGGTCTTTGAGGACGGCGTCTCCAAGCGCAGTGAATACAGGCGATTTTCGATCCGTGGCGCGGACGGCTTGGGAGCCATCGACGACACCTCGGCTGTGTACGAGACGCTCATGCGCCGTTTCAGGCACGGCAACATCGCGGGGGACTCGGGAGATTCCATCGAGAGTGAGAAGAAGGCGGCCTCCGCAGCCGAGGCGAATGCGAATACGAACGCAAACACGAGCGTCAGTGCAAGCGTGAGCACGAGCGAGGGCATCGTCCAGCAGAACACGGATCTGCATCATTTCGCTTACAAGCCCAACCTCATCGTGGTGGACGGTGGTAAGCCGCAGGTCGAGGCGGCGGCCAGGGCCCTTGAGGATTCTCATATCACCGACGTGGCTCTGTGCGGTCTGGCGAAGAAGCTCGAGGAGGTGTGGCTGCCGGGGGAGGACTACCCGTTGATCCTCAAGAGACAGTCCGAGGGCATGTACCTGTTGCAGCGTGTGCGCGACGAGTCTCATCGCTTCGCCATCACGTATCACCGGAAGAAGAGGCGCAAGGGCGAGATCAGTTCCGTGCTCGATTCCATAGCGGGAATTGGGCCGGCCTACGGCAAACGCCTGTTGCGTCATTTCGGTTCGGTCAAGAAACTGCGTGCGGCCTCGAAAGAGGAGATCGAAGAGGTCAAGGGGATCGGTGCCGTCAAGGCCGAGACGATCTTCACGGCGTTGCACGCGGAGGAATCGGCAAAAGATGCGAGTGTAAACGGTGCAACTGTAGACGATGCGTCTGCCACTGCAGCGCAGAGTTCGCAACGCGGCTAGACTCGAAGTCGAAGGTACGTCCAGGGAAGGGATGACATGACTCAGGCTCGCTATCGTGCCGCTGTTCTTGGCAAACCCATCGCCCATTCGTTGTCGCCGGTGTTGCACAACGCCGCCTACAAGGCGCTCGGGTTGTCTGAGTGGTTCTACGACAGGCACGAGGTGTCCGACGACGAGCTCGTGGCCTTTGTTGATTCCCTCGTGGGCGACAGAGCCACGTATTCTGAGAACGAGTCGGGCGAGCAATGGCGAGGACTCAGCCTCACCATGCCCCTCAAGAAGCGAATTCTCACGCTGGGAACAACTCGGGACAAGTGGTCGCAGTACTTGCAGGTCTCCAATACGGCAATCTTTCGTCGCGACGAAGCGAAGGCCGTAAGGCCGGTTGCGATCGATCTCTACAACACCGACGCCTTTGGCATCGAAGCCGGTCTCAACGACGGCGCTGAGTCCAGCTCGATAACGCTGCGCCGTGTGGACGGACCCTGCCTGGTCATCGGATCTGGCTCGACCGCAGAGTCGGCCATCGCGGCCCTCTCGGAGCTGGGGGCCACGGAAATCACGGTGGCGGCAAGGCACTTTGAAAAGGCGAGACCTCTGAAAGCCATCGCACGAGACCTCGGGATTTCGGCCAGGCTCATTTTGTTGGAGGAAGTCCCCGACTTTATCAGTGACATGAGTTCCGGGGGCCCGGGGTTGCGCGCTGTCGTTTCTACGATTCCCGCCCACGCGGCGGATGGGATTGCGCACGGCATCGCCCAGATGGAGGGAACCCCCTTGCGAGGCGTCCGACTGCTCGATGTCGTCTACGATCCTCGGCCAAGTGATCTGTTGGTGGAGGCCGCGCGAAAGGGTGCCGACGCAATCGGCGGCGAACGCATGTTGTTGTGGCAGGCGGTCGCCCAAGTGGCGCTCATGGTAGGCATTGAGAGAGATGAGGTGCCCGTCCAGGCGATGCGCGCGGCACTGAACGAGGTAGTGGGGAAGGGGACAGATGACGAGCACACCAGATAAAGACGATTCCGGTACCGGGACGGGTGCGGAGAGAAAGACGAACGGGGCTTTCGAAGTCCTCCTGATCACAGGTATGTCCGGCGCGGGACGCTCGCATGCGGCGGATTCCCTGGAGGACATGGGTTGGTACGTCATCGACAACCTTCCCCCGAAGATGCTCATTCCCTTGGTCGACATGATGACCTCGGCGGGCTCGCAGATTCACAAGCTGTGCGCCGTGGTAGACGTGCGATCGCGTGATTATTTCAACGATCTGGCGGCTGTGCTCAGCCACCTAGAGGACCTGGACGTTAAGCATCGGATTCTCTTCCTGGATGCGCGCGACGACGTTCTCGTCAAGCGGTACGAATCCGTTCGCAGACCCCACCCGTTGCAGCACGGTCGTCGTCTCATCGATGGCATCAACGAGGAACGCGAGCTTTTGGGCCTGCTGAAGGCGCGAGCCGATATCGTGATCGATACATCGGCCCTCAGCATCCACGAGCTCTCCACCCGCCTTTATGAGTCTCTCATGGGCAAGGGGCCCAGCACCGTCAGCGTGCACATCTTCAGTTTCGGATTCAAATACGGCATTCCGCTCGACGCTGACTTCGTCGCAGACGTGCGTTTTCTGCCCAATCCTTTCTGGGTTCCTCAGCTGCGTAAACAGACCGGCGAAGACGAGGCCGTTCGCGATTACGTGCTCGGCAGCGAAGGCGCAAGGGAATTCCTGGACGCGTATGCGAAGGCCCTGCTCGTTGCCATCGACGGTTACGCGAAGGAAGACAAGCACTACGTCACCATCGCAGTGGGGTGCACGGGAGGTCAGCATCGCTCCGTCGCCATGAGTCATGAGTTGGCGGAGAAGCTGCGCAGCAAGGGGCTCGTCGTCACAGTTTCGGCGCGTGAGCTCGACAAGAAGCGGGAACCGAACGATCGATTGGAGAAGTGATGCGAGTCGTCTGCTTGGGAGGCGGCCATGGCCTCCACGCCACGCTGCAAGCGATGCGGCTGGTGACCACTGATATCACCGCGATTGTCTGCGTGGGCGACGACGGTGGGTCGTCGGGGCGTCTGCGCGAAGAGTTCGGAGTTCTGCCCCCCGGCGACATCCGCATGGCCCTCTCTGCACTCGCTTCGGAACAGGCGCAGAAGAGGGGAGTGGTCGAACTCCTGCAACACCGCTTCACCTCTGAGGGTGACCTCAACGGTCACGCCTTGGGCAACCTCATCTTGACGGCCCAGTGGCAGCGCGACAGGGATATTCTCAAGGGAATCCGCTCCGTTCAAACGATCTTTGGCATCGACGGGACCGTTCTGCCCGGTGCCAAGGTTCCCCTCAACCTGACCGCAGAAGTCCAGGATCCCGCCACGGGAGAGGTCTCACTGGTGCACAGCCAGCGTGAGGTCGCCAAGGCGAGGGGCAAGATCCTGTCGCTGCATATCAATCCCGAGGATCCTCCGGCATTCGACGAGGCGGTCGAGGCCATCGAAGCTGCAGACGTCGTCACGCTCGGCCCGGGATCATGGTATTCCTCCCTGCTTGTCCACATGCTGGTACCCGGCATACGAGAGGCACTCCACCGCACGAGCGCTCAAAAGATCCTTCTCATGAACCTCGTGGCGGATTGGGAGACCACGGGTCTCGACGTTCAGGGCCAAATTGAGGCCTTCCGCGCATACTCTGACAACCTCGCGGTAGATGCCATTCTCACCGGAGACTCTTCGTCTCAGGAAACTCTTCCTCCCACAGCTGCACGTGTCTTCCACCGCCGCATTGCGACGAGCAGGAATTCGGGAGTGCACGACCCCGTGCGCCTCGCCAGCGCCTTCAAGGACGTGCTGGAAGATTTGACGCAGGCGCGTGCTCAGACTGACGAAAGCGTCGAGATGATGCGCGAAGCCGTGGAAAACCTCGACGACGGAGTTGGAGAAGTCGCGTGATTTTACATCAACATTTAAGCGAAGGAGAACGATGAATTTTGTCCAGACGCGCCGATAATACAGATAGCCGTGGCGGTTGGAGAAAAATACCTCTCCTCACCGTTTCACAACATGAAATTTCATTGCGTCGAGCTTGGGAGGCGAATTCGTGGCGCTGGTTGATGATGTAAAGAACGAGCTTGCTGCTATCGAGAACGAAACTGCTGCAGCGAAGAAGGCTCAGGCCGCCACGATGATTCGCTTCGGTGGCGGACTTCATCTCATCAAGCGGCATATCGTTGTTGAGGCACAGTTCAGCAATCTTGCCGCAGCAAAGTGGCTTCAGAAGACGATTCAGGAAGTCTACGGGCACGAGGCGGATCTCATCGAGGTCGCGCGTCAGACTCCCACGGGAGATCTCACTCGTTTTTCCGTGCGCGTCATTCGTTCCGGAGGTGCTCTCGCGCTTCAATCCGGACTTCTCGATCGGCGCAAGCGTCCGGTTCGCGGACTCCCCGCCGAAGTCGTCTCCGGCAATATCGCACAGATCAAGTCTGCGTGGCGCGGTGCATTCCTCGCTCACGGCGATCTCTCGGATCCTGGCAAGTCGAGTTATCTCGAAATCGTGTGCCCCGGGTCCGAAGCGGCACTTGCACTCGTAGGTGCGGCCCGACGTCTTGGCATCACCGCGAAGGCTCGCCAAGTCCGCAGTTCGGAGCGCGTGACGTTGCGCGATCCCGACGTCATCGAGCGGATGCTCATCCTCATGGGAGCCATCACGACGGCCCGTGAATGGAGCGGCAAGCGCTCCGATGGCGAAACCCGTGGCAAGGCAAATCGCCTGGCAAACTTTGACGACGCGAACATGAGGCGCAGCGCGAAGGCGGCCGTCGAGGCCAGCGAAAAGGTGATCAACGCCTTTGAGATTCTTGGAGACGAGGTTCCTGAAAATCTTCGGGCCGCAGGCCAGCTTCGACTTGACCATCGCGACGCCAGTCTCGAGGAGCTGGGTCGGCTCGCCGATCCTCCCGTCACCAAGGACGCCATCGCAGGCCGCATTCGACGCCTGTTCCAACTCGCCAAGAAGGTCGAGTCCGCCAGGGCCAAAGAGGCGGCAAAGAACTCTCAGGCGGCCTAGCTTCCGAAGGGCACGAGTCAGGTTTGACTCGTGCCCCGATGTTATGATTTCAGTGGTTTAAACAATGTAGGTTCCTGTGCGAGCAGCTCTGTGACCGCCAGGACTGGAAGGATTAGTGCTTATGAAGACTCTGAAGGATCTCGGCAATCTCAGCGGCAAGCGCGTTCTCGTCCGCGCCGACTTCAACGTTCCGCTCGACGGAACAAAAATCACCGACGATGGCCGCATCAAGGCCGCGCTCCCGACACTGACGTATTTGCGTGAGCAGGGTGCGAAGGTCATCGTCATGGCGCACTTGGGTCGTCCGAAGGGAAAGGTCGTTCCTGAGCTCAGCTTGGCGCCGGTCGCAACCCGTCTCGGCGAGTTGCTCGGCACGGAAGTGACGTTGGCAAAAGACACTTATGGGGACGACGCGCAGGCGAAGGTCGCACAGCTGAAGGACGGTGACGTTCTCCTCCTTGAGAACGTTCGCTTCAACCCTGAAGAGACCAGCAAGGACAACGCACAGCGCGCAGAGTACGCCAAGAAGATCGCCGCTCTCGGTGAGGTTTTCGTGTCCGACGGATTCGGCGTTGTGCACCGCGCACAGGGCTCCGACTACGACGTTGCCAAGGATCTGCCGAGTGCAGCAGGCTTCCTGGTCGAAAAGGAAGTCACCGCACTGTCTAAGGCCACCACGAATCCGGAGCGTCCACTCACCGTGGTCCTCGGTGGTTCTAAGGTCTCCGACAAGCTCGGTGTCATCAAGAACCTGCTGAGCAAGGCAAACCGCCTCGTCATCGGCGGCGGCATGGTCTTCACCTTCCTCAAGGCTCAGGGCTACGAGGTTGGCACGTCACTGCTCGAAGAGGATCAAATCGATACGGTCAAGGGTTACATCGAGACCGCCAAGAAGAACAACGTCGAGATCGTTCTGCCTACCGACATCGTTGCAGCGGACAAGTTCGCTGCCGACTCGCCTTACGAGGTCGTTGCCGCTGACGCGATTCCTGCCGACAAGATGGGCCTCGACATCGGTCCTGACTCACAGAAGCTCTTCCACGACAAGATCGTCGATTCCAAGACGGTCGTGTGGAACGGTCCTATGGGCGTGTTTGAATTCGCGAACTTTGCCGCAGGCACCAAGGCCGTTGCACAGGGCTTGGTGGACGCGACCGCACAGGGTGCTTTCACCATCGTGGGTGGCGGTGATTCCGCTTCCGCCGTGCGTCATCTCGGATTCGACGAGAAGGGCTTCTCCCACATCTCGACCGGTGGCGGCGCTTCTCTCGAGCTTCTCGAGGGCAAGACCCTTCCTGGTCTCGCGGTTCTTGACTAGGGCAGACCTGGATCCAGGCTCCGCACTAGCGTGAAAAACATGACACAGCGCATCCCTGTCGTCGCCGGCAATTGGAAGATGAACTTCGACCATCTCGAAGCTACGTACTTTATCCAGAAGCTGGCGTGGCTCCTCAGGGATGCGCATTTTGATTACAAGGCAGCCGACATCGTCATCATGCCGCCATTCACCAGCATTCGCAGCGTAGAAGTGCTCGTCGAGGCGGAGAAGATGAAGATAGCCGTGGGCGGCCAAACCGTTTCGGAGACGTCCGAAGGTGCCTTCACTGGCGATATTTCAGCGCAGATGCTCGCCAAGCTCGGCTGCACCTACGTCATCATTGGGCATTCGGAGCGACGCAAATACCATCCGGAAGACGATGCCAATCTCGTCGACAAGGTTCGGGCGGTTCTCGCGGCGGGCATGAGCCCCATCCTGTGCGTGGGGGAGAGCTTTGAGGAACGACGCCAGGGTATTGAGTTGGGCTACGCAGTTCGACAAGTTCATGACGTCATGCGGGATTTCTCCGATGAAGAGGCGCAGAAGGTGCTCATCGCATACGAGCCAATCTGGGCCATCGGCACTGGAATGGTAGCGACTCCGCAGACCGCTCAAGATGCGGCCAACGCGATTCGTGAGTACTTCAAGACTTCCTACGGTTCACAGGTGAGCGAATCGGTGCGCATCCTCTACGGTGGTTCTGTCAACGCCTCGAATGCACAGTCGCTGATGGATGGCGCGGACGTGGATGGGTTCCTCGTAGGTGGCGCCTCACTCGACGCTGAAGAGTTCTCGAGGATTGCGCGTCTGACAGCAAAGTCGGCCAAAGACCGGCATCGGCGACATCGGTGAGGCAATTTTGAGCACCGTTTCGATGGGAGACGATGCAAAAGTGGAAAGCTCTCGGCAATTTTTCGTGGTAATACACCACTTTGCCGAGGGGATACTGTAAGGTTGCACTAGCAATCAACTCGTAATGGAGGTTCCGGTGTTCGCACTGAAAGTCGTTCTTGAAGTCATCGTTGTGCTCGCAAGTATTTTGTTGACCCTCCTGATCTTGATGCACAAGGGCAAGGGCGGCGGTCTGTCCGACATGTTCGGCGGCGGCATTGGCGCATCTGCAGGAACTTCCGGAGTCGCAGAGAAGAACCTCAACCGCTTGACCGTGATTGTGGCACTTGTCTGGGTCGCCATCATCATCGCCCTGGGTCTGCTGACAAAGTTCGGCCTCATCTGAGGTTTACTGCATCTCTCTTCAAAAGGATTTTATCCTTATAGAACCACTCCTCACGGAGTGGTTCTTTTTTATTCTCCAGGACCTCTGCCGGCGCGAGTGGTGGTTGCACGGCTGCCGGCGGTATTTCGGTATGTATTTCGCGGTAGAGGTGGGGCCGTTCGGGTCTCGAGGCTGGGGATAATGACTTTGGGACTGTGATTCTGCGACTGTGCCTCTCGGACCGTATCTCAACCTCGTACCTCAACCTGAAGTTCTCTCTTATGTTTCTTGGTCCTCAAATGGTGTCCTCAAATCGTGCCCTCAATTCGTTATCGTGTCTTCATTCTCGGATCGTGCCCTCAATTCTCGACTCGAGGCTGTGGAATCCGCCATTTCCCAGTAGCAGGATTTCAGAAAAGGGGACACGATTCGGGAATGGGGGCACGGTCCAAAATTGGAGACATGATCGTCCGAGCGTCAGAGCCATGACATACAGAAGACATTCGAGGACATACAAAAATCCCCTACCGACCGAAGCCAGCAGGGGATTTGAGATACTTATTCAGCGAGGAACCAATCAGGCGTTCACACGATCAATTCCGGCCTGAGTGTCGGCAAGCACCGAATCCCAGGACTTGATGAAGGAAGCGACACCGTCGGCCTCGAGCTTGTCGGTGACATCCTTGATGTTGATACCGAGCTCGGCGAGCTGGTTCATGATCTTGTGGCTCTCCTCGTAGGTGCCCTTGATGGAAGGACGACCGTCACCCTGCTCTGCGAGGGCGTTGAGGGTCTTCTCGGGCATCGTGTTGACGATGTGCTCGGCGACGAGTTCGTCCACGTACTTGGACGGCGAGTAAGCGGCGTTCTTCGTTCCGGTGGAAGCCCAGAGAGGACGCTGAACCTTCGCGCCCTTGGCAACGAGGCCTGCCCAGCGAGAATCCTCAGCGAACTTCTTCTCGAAGAGCTCGTAGGCGAGGCGTGCGTTTGCAACAGCGGCCTTGCCCTCGAGTGCCTTTGCCTCTGCGGATCCGTTGGCTTCGAGGAGCTTGTCCACGGCGGTGTCGACGCGGGACACGAAGAAGGACGCGACGGAGCCCATGTGCTTCAGGTCGTGGCCGTTGGCGTCAGCCTGAGCCATGCCCTCGATGAAGGCCTCGATGACCTTCTCATAACGCTCGAGCGAGAAGATCAAGGTGACGTTGACCGAGATGCCCTTGGCCAACGTCGCAGTGATTGCCGGCAAGCCCTCGAGGGTTGCAGGAATCTTGATCATGGCGTTGGGGCGATCGACCTTTGCCCACAGCTCCTGAGCCTGCTTCTCGGTGTTTGCGGTGTCGTGTGCCAGACGAGGATCAACCTCAATGGAGACGCGACCGTCGACGAAGTCAGACTTCTCAGCGACCTCGCGGAAGATGTCGGTTGCGTTGCGCACGTCGGTGGTGGTGAGCTCGCGGACAGCCTGCTCAACGTCGACCTTGCCGAGCTCCTTGAGCTGCTCGTCGTAGGGGCCGACCTCTGCAAGTGCCTTCTGGAAGATGGACGGGTTGGTGGTGACACCGACGACGTTCTTCTCCGCGATGAGCTTCTGGAGGCTGCCGGACGTGATGCGGCTGCGGCTCAGGTCATCTAGCCAGATGGAGACACCGTTGTCGCTAGTGCGCTGTGTATTGACGTTTTCTGCCATTTTTTCTCCTTAACGCGGTTGCCCTTCATGGTGATGGCAACCGTACAAATTATTTTCTCTGAGTGGGGTGGAGGGGATTCCAACGAACCTCCTCCACGACCTCAGTGTGCTAGGTGGTACAGAATCAGGCTTGAGCTTCGGCGATGGAAGCCTTTGCGGCTTCGACGACGTGCTCGGCGTTGATTCCGAGGGCTTCCATGTTCTGATCCGCGTTGCCCTGCAGACCGAACTGCTCGATGGAAACGGGCTTGCCGTATGCGCCCAGGTACTTGTACCAGGACAGAGCCAGGCCTGCCTCGACGGAAACGCGAGCCTTGACGGCCTTGGGGAACACGGACTCCTTGTACTCGTCGTCCTGCTCCTCGAACCACTCAATGGAGGGGACGGACACAACGCGAGCCTTGACGCCTTCACCCGCGAGGGTCTTGGCGGCAGAGACTGCGTGCTGGACCTCGGAGCCGGTCGCCATGAGGATGACGTCCGGAGTTCCTTCGGTATCTACGAGCACGTAAGCGCCCTTGCGAACGCCGTCCTTTGCCTTTGAGGCGGTCTCGGCGAGTGCCGGGACGCCCTGACGGGTCAGGATCATGGCCGTGGGGTGCGTGTTCTTCTTCTCGAAGAAGTAGCGGTAGGCTTCAGCGGTCTCGAACTCGTCCGCCGGGCGCACAACCTCGAGACGAGGAATGGCGCGCATTGCAGCGAGGTGTTCGATCGGCTGGTGCGTCGGGCCGTCTTCGCCCAGAGCCACGGAATCGTGGGTCCACACGTAGAGGTTCGGGATGTCCATCAGTGCGGCAAGGCGAACAGCCGGACGCTCGTAGTCGGAGAACTGGAAGAACGTTCCACCGAACGGACGGGTGTCAGAGCCGAGCAGGATGCCGTTGGTGATGGCTCCCATCGCGAACTCGCGGACGCCGAAGTGCAGCACGCGGCCGTATTCGGAGACGTTCGGCCAGGTCTTGGTGGCCTCCGCCTTGGGAGCGAAGGAGTCTGCACCTTTGATGGTGGTGTTGTTGGAACCACCGAGATCGGCAGAGCCACCCCACAGTTCGGGCATAACGGCAGCGATTGCGTTGATGACCGCTCCGGAAGCCTTGCGGGTTGCAACCTTGTCGCCAGCGGCAAAGCCGGCTTCAACGTCGTCGATGGCCTTGTCGAAGCCCTCGGGGAGCGTACCGTTCTTGATGCGGTCGTACAGGGCGGCCTTGTCAGGATTGGCGGACTTCCACTCGTCGAACTTCTTATCCCACTCAGAGTGCGCCTGCAGGCCGCGCTGTGCAACCTCGCGAGCGTGGGCCAGAGCCTCTTCGTCGATCTGGAAATTCTTGGAGGGATCGAGTCCCAGGACCTTCTTCAGGCCTGCGACGGCTTCCTCGCCGAGCTTGGAGCCGTGAGAGGATTCGTCGTTCGTCTTGCCTGGAGTCGGCCATGCAATGAGCGAGTCAACCTTGATGAGCTTCGGGCGATCAGTGACCTTCTCGGCCTTCTCGAGTACTGCTGCCAGAGCCTGGGTGTCTTCCTTGTAGGAACCGTCAGGCTGAACGAAACTGATCTCGTCCGTGTACCAGCCGTAGGCTTCGTAGCGCTTGAGGATGTCCTCGCCGAAGGAGATCTTGGTGTCTCCCTCAATCTGGATGTGGTTGGCATCGAAGATAACGGTGAGGTTGCCCAGCTTCTGGTTGCCCGCGAGCGAGCTTGCCTCGGAGCTGACGCCTTCCTCGACGTCGCCTTCACCAGCGATAACCCAGACCTTGTGATCGAAGGGGGAGGTGCCTGCAGGAGCGTCGGGGTCGAGCAGACCGCGCTCGTAGCGCTGTCCGTAAGCGAAGCCGACTGCAGAGGCAAGGCCCTGACCCAGAGGACCAGTGGTCATTTCAATGCCGGGGGTGAGGCCGAACTCGGGATGGCCCGGAGTGCGGGTGTCAATGCCCTGGCGGAACTTCTTGATGTCGTCGAGAGTCAACCCGTAGCCGGAGAAGTACAGCTGAACATACTGCGTCAACGAAGCGTGTCCGCCCGAGAGGATGAAGCGATCGCGACCGGCCCAGTTGGGATCGTTGGGATCGTGCTTGATGAAGTGCTGATAGAGCGTATATGCGACAGGGGCCAGCGAGATCGGAGATCCGGGGTGGCCGTGTCCTGCCTTCTCAACAGCGTCAGCGGAGAGGGCCTTCGCCATCTTCACTGCGCGCTCGTCCAAATCGGACCAAGAGAATGTGGTCATATTGAATCGAAATCCTTCCGGTTGGTTTTGAGCAATGGCACGATCAAATAGTTCGTACCACC
>JALCOX010000035.1 GCA_022649925.1 Bifidobacteriaceae bacterium
CGCCCGTGACATGTGGGGCACTCCTCAGAGAAGGCCTCAACCAGACCTTGTCCAACGCGCTTGCGCGTCATCTGAACCAGGCCGAGACTGGTCACCTCCGCCACCTGATGCTTCGTGCGGTCGCGCGCCAGGCACTCGACCAAGCGGCGCAGCACGAGGTCACGGTTGGCCTCGAGAACCATGTCAACGAAGTCGATCATGACCATGCCGCCGATGTCGCGCAGTCGCAACTGACGCACGATTTCCTCTGCGGCCTCGAGGTTGCACCGGGTCACCGTCTCCTCGAGGGACTTTCCCTTGCCAATGAAACGGCCGGTGTTGACGTCGATGGTCGTCATGGCCTCGGTTCTGTCGATCACCAAGGAACCGCCGGACGGCAGATACACCTGGCGCTCCATGCCCTTGCGCAGCTGGCCATCAATCTGCCACTGGTCGAACACATCCTTGCCCTGATGATCGGCCGGATCCCACTTGGAGAGCTTGTCGAGCAGATCGGGGGCCATCTGTTCCAGATAGTCCTTGATGCGCTCGTACACGCCGTCGCCCTGAACTGCCAGGGTGCGGAAGTCGTCGTTGAAGATGTCGCGGACCACGCGGATAGCCACGTCGGGCTCACCCTTCAGCAGCTTCGGCTTGTGTGCATCCTTGTACTGCTCAATCTTTTCAGTGATCGAGTCCCACTGGCGCACCAGATTCTCGCAGTCCTTGGTGATGGCCTCCTCCGAGGCGCCCTCTGCCGCGGTGCGGATGATGATGCCCATGTCCTTGGGAGCAATCGCCTGAACGATCTTCTTCAGTCGCGTGCGCTCACGTTCCGGAAGCTTGCGCGAAACCCCTGTCATGGCTCCTGAGGGGACCAGGACGATGAAACGGCCCGCGAGCGTCACCTGTGAAGTCAGACGCGCACCCTTGTGCCCGATGGGATCTTTGGTGACCTGCACCAGAACGGGGTCTCCGGAGTGGTAGGCCAGCTCGATGCGGCGTGGATGCCCCTCGAGGCGCGCGGAATCCCAGTTGACCTCCCCCGCATAGAGCACACCGTTGCGGGGTTTGCCGATATCGACGAACGCAGCCTCCATGCTGGGGAGCACATTTTGCACTCGGCCCAGATAGATGTTTCCGACCGTGGAAACCTCCTGGATATCTGAGACGTAGTGCTCGACGAGAATGTCATCCTCGATGACTGAAATCTGAGTGTGTCGATCCTTTTCGCGCACGACCATCTGTCGGTCGACGTTTTCGCGGCGCGCGAGGAAGTCCTGCTCGGTGATGAGGCTCTGCCGGGAACGATCGCGGCGGTTGTCGCGACGGCGTTGACGCTTCGCCTCGAGGCGCGTGGAACCCTCGATGTCTGTGATCTCGTCGATGTACTGCTGCTTGCGAGAGCGACGCGACGACGAGCTTGAAGAGGATTCGTCCTCCGACTTGCGGCGACGGCGACGACGGCGCGTCCCAGAGCCTTCGTCCTCGTCTTCGTCATCGGAACGCGAGTCGTTGCTGCGCTCCGAGCGTGAGGAGGATTCTTCATCCGACTCCTCGTCGCGGCCTCCACGGCGGCGGCGGCGACGGCGACGAGTGTTGCCCCGTTCGTCGGAATCCTCGTCGGAGGAATTCCTCCGGCCGCGTTTGCCAGATTCTGAATCGGATTCCTGCTCGTCGTCTTCAACCGCGGTGAAGGCGACCTTGTCGTAGGTCATGTCCTCTTCGATTTGCTCCACCTCAGCAGCCGCCCTGCGCTCCTGAGCGTTGAGCCTTCTGTTGCGTCCACGGCGTCGCGGTGAGGATTCCTCATCGTTGGAGGTGGTCTCCTCGGTTTCCTCAGAGGAACCGTTGCGAGAGTTCTGTTCCCTCTCTTGCTGGTTGCGGCCTCGGCTCTGGCGACGCTTGCGCGTCGGGCGTGACGTCTGCGTGGTCTCTTCATCTGCCTCGCCGCTGCCCTCACCAGTGCGAGTCGAGGACTCCTGACGCGATTCTTCAACCGAGTCCTGGGCGGATTCTTGAGGCGAGCGCCTGTCCGTCTTCCCCGCTTTTTCAGTGGGAAGCACGGGCTCTTGGAAGAGCAACGACGTCATCGGGCGATTGCGGTGCTCCTGCGAACCTTGATCGGAGGTGGCTTCGGCAGTCACCTTTGCCGCCTTTCCGGAAATCACGCCTGGATCTGAGAACAGCTCATTTGCGAGGCTCTTCACGCGACGCTGCCGCTCCGAGACCTCCGCAGAAGGCGCCGAACCGGTGGCGGTGCGTGACCGCGAGCGCCGAGGCGTTGCGGGAGTAGCGGCAGACGTGCGACGACGCTGCCGAGTGCGTGCGGGCTTTTGTTGAGAATCCGCCGCCGCATCAGGTTCAGGCGTCGAGGTTGAGGTCTCTGACGCCTTCGCCGCAGATTTTGTCTCGTCGACAGTCACCGGCAATTTGGCGCCGGCGGCACCCGCCTGGCGCACGACCCTGCGCCCACCGCGACGCCGTTTTGTCGGCTGCGCACTCGTCGACGACGCCGTGCTTTCGGCTACTGAAGCGTCGTCAGACGCAATTCGAGAATCATTATTGCTGTTGTCACTCACGTGAAGCATCTCCCATGGGAGTCTGCACCCATCCCGTTCGCTGCCGCCCTCTCATCTCACGCCGCTTGTGTCACGGCTGCGCCGAGAGGCGCTCTTGAAGACGACATCCTGCAAAAGTCTGATTGGTGAATGCGGACACCGGCGCTCACTTGAACCTCCAAGCGAGGGGATCAACGCATTGACCGCTAGCAGTTATGCAGAACTGCTCCTATCAGTATTGCACACTTCCACTGCGCACGTGTGCAACGCCGCCAGAAGAAACCGGCCGACCCCTGCGCACTCTCATTCAAAAAGACTGTGTCAGCTCAGCCATTGGGTGAGGATCTCGTCGTAGCGCACCACTTCCGCCAGCGTTACCTGCTCCTCGTGCTTATGTGCCAGGAGAGGGTCTCCCGCGCCGAAGTTCACCGCTGGAATCCCCAGACGAGAGAAGCGGGCCACGTCCGTCCACCCCAATTTTGCCAGTGGCTTTCTGCCGGTTTTTTCCTCCACAAACGCGGCGAGACTCTCCGCCATCGGCGTTTTCATCCCCGGGCGTGCCGGTTCCGATTCATCCTTCATCTCAAAGTCAAATCCGGCGAAGAGTCCCGTCTGCCCCACCATCGACTCCTCCGCCTGTTCCAGAGTCTTATCGGGGGCAAACCGATAGTTCACGTGAACCCGGCACTCGTCGGGAATGATGTTGGTGCCCTTCCCGCCCGAAATGAGGGTGGCGTTGAGTCCTTCCCGATAGTCAAGGTCGTCAACAGTCACAGTCTGGGGCTCATACTCGTTGAGCCTTCGCAAAATCTCTGCCGCTTTGTGAATGGCGTTCTCCCCCATCCACGCACGCGCCGAGTGCGCGGCGACTCCGTGGGTGATCAGGTCGAAGCGAATGCTGCCGTTGCACCCGGCCTCGATGCCGCAGGAGGTGGGTTCCCCGACGATGGCGAAGTCCGCCTCCGCCCACTCGGGATGGTCCTTCACCACCTTTCGCAGCCCGTTCTTTTCGGCCACGACCTCCTCGTGGTCGTAAAAGACGTAAGTCACGTCGTACTTGGGATTCGTCAGCGCCGCCGCCAGCCGCAGAAACGCCGCGATCGAGGCCTTCATATCGGTGGCGCCGCGCCCCCAGAGAATACTGGCGGCCCCATCTGCCGGATCAACTCCGCTGGCAACCGAATCGAGTGCGTCCGCGTCGCTTGCCGCGATCCACCTCGGAGGGTAGTTGTCGATAACGGGGACCGTGTCGATATGGCCCGCCAACAACACCCGCTGTGCCCGACCCAGATGCGTCCTCGCCACCACTGTGTCACCGTGGCGCAAGACCTCGAGGTGACCAAGCCCGCGCAGGTATTTTTCGATGGCATCCGCGAGCTCTGTCTCCGAGTCGGAAACGGAGTATGCACTGAGCACCTCCCACAACAGCTTTTTGAGTGCGGGGCGGCGGCCCAGAGAGGTCAGAGAGAAGTCAATCATGCCTTCATGCTAGCGAAGATATAAACCTCGCGGCTTACATGAAGGCAACAATTGAGATCGGCCGACTTCGAATCCTGCCGTGAGACGATTGCCCCTGCTGCCGACCCCGGGTGCCATGATGGACGGAAGTTACACTTTGTGAATCGAGCAAAGAGCGCAAAGAGCTCCCCAGCAAAAGGAATGCAGTGCCAGGTCTTATCTCAGCAATGGAAGGCTTTGCCGTCATCGGCATCGTCATATTTGTAGGTTATGTTGCGGCCCGAATGAGAATCGGCGGGCCCGATGCTCAGATGGTCCTCAACAAGTTCAGCTTCTTTGTGTCGAGCCCCTGCCTCATGTTCTCGATTCTGTCGAAACAAAAACTCGGAGAGATCTTCCACCCGAGTCTCCTCGTCGCCTTTGTCAGTGCACTCGCTGTGGGAGCGATCTTCGTGGCGCTCAATGCGGTGAAATTCCATATGAATCCTGCGGACTGCACCATCGGAGCCCTCAATTCGCTCTATCTCAACTCGAACAACATCGGCCTGCCTGTGGCCACCTACATCTTGGGAAACCCAGCCCTCGTGGCTCCGATTCTCGTGATGCAGCAGGCCGTCTTCACGCCAGTAGGCCTCACCGTCCTCGACATCACCACCAAGGGCAAGGTCTCTGCGAAGGCGATTCTGAGTCAGCCCCTCCACCAGCCACTGCTCATCGGCTCATTGGGAGGCATCCTCGTCTCCGCCATCACTGCGAAGATCGGGTGGTATCCACTCCCCAACTTCCTCTTCGACCCCATCGACATGATTGGCGACTCCGCTGTCCCGCTCATCCTCATGGCCTTCGGAATGTCCCTCCACGGCAGCAAGCCCATGCGCAAAGAGACGAACCGCCTGGCAACCGTCACCGTCGCCCTCCTCAAGAACGTGGTGATGCCCATCATCGCCTTCCTGTTGGCGTACTTCGTCATGGGCTTCCGCGGCACCGTGCTCTACGGCTGCGTGGTGCTCGCGGCACTCCCGACCGGTCAAAACGTGTACAACTACGCCGCCCGGTACAACGTCGGTCTCACCTTCGCCCGCGATGGAATCCTGCTGAGTACGGTCACCTCACCGATCTTCATCGCCATCATCGCGGCAATTCTCAGCTAGGATTCCTCGAGACCAGACCTCATTACTCCGCCTTCGGCGCCGCCATAGAGGCAGAAACCTCTTGCAGCCATGCGGCCGCCATCTCCCAGTCCTTTTTGAACGAGCCCATCAAGTTGTAGGAGGCCACCTTCTCAAACGGAACCCACTGGACCTCCGTGCTCTCATCGTCGTTGGCACGAGGATTGACGGCGTGACCGGGCTTCTCGAAGGCGAAAACAGTGGTGTAGCTCCACGGACCGTGATCCTCCTTGTACGAGCCCACCACGTCGATGTCCTCAGGATTGATGTTGGCCTCTTCAAAGCTTTCGCGCAACGCCCCTTCAAGCGCGTTCTCACCGTCGGCACTGGCGCCCCCGGGATTGCCCCACGTTCCACCCTCGGCACTCCATGCGGAACGGTGCTGCAAAACGATGTCCGTCACTGTGCCCGTCTGCGGGTTTCGGCGCGCCAACAAGACACCGGAAGCACCGTTGAGCCCCCAGTGGCGATGACCGCAGGCGCAATCTACCCAACCATCTCCGGGCTGGTGCACGTTGTCGAGGGGCGCGCTCGGGTTGTCAGGGTTCACAGAGCGCTGCTGAGCGCGCGTGGTGTTCCACAGATCTGGCCACGACACGTCAAAACGCTGGAACAACTTGCGCAGCAACGGCAGACTCAACCCGATGACCCCGTGAGGATCCCCTGACACCGATTCGATGAACGCGCCGCCGAAACCCTCGAGGGTAAAGGAACCGGCAACCTCGAGAGGTTCTCCCGTGTCCAAGTACCGCTCGATTTCCTCGTCGCTGAAATCCGAGAAAGTGACTTGCGCCATGCTCACGGCACGCTCTTGCTGCCCCGTTGCCAGATCGATCAGTGTGTGCCCGGTCCACAGCACACCGCGCTTGCCCCGCATGCGCTTGAGGCGCTCACGCGCCGTCGCGACGTCATGAGGCTTTCCATAAGCCACTCCGTCGAGGTCGAACATCGAATCGCACCCGAGAATAAACGGACCCTTTTTCAACCCCTCAAGACCTTTATCCTCGTCCAGCGCCTCAGTGAGAGGTTCGATGCTGGCGGCCTTGGGGAGATGCTGCGGGTCGATGGGAGCGGCGGGCTCACTGGGCAGGGTCCCGCCATTCGCCTCCAACGGATGCACCGTGACGCGCTGACCATGGGCCTGCAGGGACGATTCGCGCACATTGTGATAGACATCGGCGACTGCACGGGCCTTGACTCCCGAGAGGAAAAGAACCCTCCGCTCGGCGGGGATCTCTTCGATCGAAATCCCCTCGCGGGCCGCCAAGTCCGCAACGGCCGCCACTTCATCAACCTGCGAAACTCGAATCGTCGGGCAAATGCCGGCGCTGAAGAGAATGTCGCGCCGAGGACGCGACTTCGAGGCGAGAATGAGTGGAATTGTCACAGCTTTTCCTCCTTGGAAATGGCCACGCCACACGTATCGATCTCCACCGGCAGCATGGTCCACCGACCTGTGGAGAGCCATTCGCGATCGGTGGTCTCACGTAGTTGTTCGTCCGCATCCGAGCTGTGGAGCACCAGGACGCACGGGCCTGCGCCAGATATCGTGGCGGCAAAGCCACGTGAACGCAGGTGCGTCATCAATTGCCATGAGTCGGGATACAGATCGCGTCGATAATTCTGATGCAACCAATCCTGCGTCGCATTCAGCAAAAGCGCATTTGTTTGAGCTGAGGGCGTCGCCCCCAGGACGGCCGGCAAAAGCGCGGCCCGCGAAATGTTGCGAAGTGCGTCCGAGTAGGGGACGGTGTCGGGCAGGACGGTCCGTGCAGTTTTTGTCGACAGGGTCGCCGCGGGGACGAAAATATCGACGTGAATGGAACCGTCAACGGGATATTTCACCGTGTGAAAGCCCTCCGAGAAGTCTGTGAGAGATTCCGGAAGATCCCTGGAACCACCACTCTCCACTTTGTCGAGGACCGACGTGGGTACGTCTCGAGCCGGGTCAAAATCCCACGAGACAGTCAGGCCACCGTAAACCGCCGGGGCCACGTTGTCGGGGTGCCCCTCCATCTGCGCGGCGACGTTGAAGATGAAGTCCTTGTCCAAATCAGTGCGACCGGAAAAGGCGACCGCCGCCGAAACGCCCGCGACGATTGCGGACGCCGAGGAGCCCATGCCCCGCGATTGGGGAATCCGATTGTGCGCCTCGAGCCGCACGCCCGTCTGCGGAAGACCGAGCGCCTCCTGCGTCGAACGCAACGCCTGAACGATGAGGTGTCGCTCGTCGTGGGGCAGGTATTCATGCCCTTCCCCGTAGATCGTGATGATGGTGTCCGCCGATGCGAGCGCCTCCACCGTTATCTCGTCGCGGACCCCCAAGGCCAGCCCCATCGAGTCGAAACCCGGCCCCAAGTTTGCACTCGTTGCAGGAACGGACACCTTCACTCGACTGGATGCGTATTGCACACTTCCGCCCTTCCGCGGCCACTACCCCCGCGGGTTGGCCACTGTCGTATCAGACGCAACGCCTAGAGATCGAGAATCTTCGCTGCCGCCACCTCGTCCACCGGAATCTTGGTGGGGGTGACCTCAACGCCGTCGAGTCCGCGCACGGCCCACTGAGGATCCTTGAGTCCGTGACCGGTCACCGTAATGGCGATCGTCGCGCCGGCGGGAACCTCTCCCGCCTTCGCCTTCTTGATGAGACCCGCGACGCCCGCCGCGGATGCCGGCTCGACGAAGATTCCCGCCTTGGTGCTCAACAACTTGTGCGCGGCCAGGATCTCCTCGTCGGTGACGGAGTCGATGAGACCGTGGGATTCGTCCCTCGCTGCCTCCGCCTTCTTCCACGAGGCGGGATTACCGATGCGGATTGCAGTCGCAACGGTCTCCGGGTTCTCCACGACGTGTCCCAGAACGATGGGAGCGGCGCCGGCAGCCTGGAAGCCCCACATCTTGGGGAGCTTGGTGGACTGTCCGGCCTCGTTGTACTCCTTGTAGCCCTTCCAATACGCCGTGATATTGCCGGCGTTGCCGACGGGCAGGCAGTGAATGTCGGGTGCGTCGCCGAGCTCGTCCACGATCTCAAAGCTGGCGGTCTTTTGACCCTCGATGCGAGCAGGGTTGACAGAGTTGACCAACTCCACCGGGTAATCGGAAGACAGCTTGCGCGCCAGGTTGAGGCAGTCGTCGAAGTTGCCCTCGACCTGAAGGAGATGAGCGCCAGCGGCGATGGCCTGGCTGAGCTTGCCCATTGCGATCTTGCCGTCGGGAACGAGGACCGCGCACTTAAGGCCCGCGCGCACGGCATAGGCGGCCGCGGAGGCGGAAGTGTTACCGGTGGAGGCACACACGACGGCCTTGGCACCCTTGGCCTTCGCATTGCTCATGGCGGCGGTCATGCCGCGGTCTTTGAAGGATCCGGTGGGATTGACACCTTCGTACTTGACGAAGACCTTGCTCGCACCCGTGATCTCCTCGAGGAAGCTCGCGCGTAGGAACGGCGTGCTCCCCTCGCGCATGGTCACCACAGAATCGCCCAGAGTGGACGCCTTGAGGTAATCAGGCATGTACTGTTCGTATTCTTTCAGTAGACCTTGCCAGATGTGTGCCATCGTGTTCCCTTCATTAATCTTCAAAGATTCGCATCGTCGATATGACGGATTGTATCGGGACGAGGTTGTCCAAGTCTGCAGCCGTCTCATGGACTGACTTTTCTGAGACCACGTGCGTGGTGATCCACAGCTCGTTGTAGCCGTTCTTGTCTTTCTGCTGAAGCTGCGTGACGGCCTTGATGCTGATGTTGTGGTTGGCGAAAGTCTGAGAGACCTTTGCCAAAACGCCCGGCTCGTCCAGGACGAGAACGCGCATCACAAAGCTCGACGTGTCTTCGTCACCGTTGAGAATCGGCAGATTTGCATACAACGGAATATCGGGGCCAAGACTTCCGTGGGCGAGGTGCCGCGCCTCACTCACAGCGTCGCCCACGACTGCGGACGCCGTGGGAGCGCCACCGGCTCCGCGCCCGTAGAACATGAGGTCTTCGGCCGCTTCGGCCTCGACGAACACCGCGTTAAAGCTGCCGTGCACGGCGGCCAGGGGGTGATCCAGCGGAATCATGGCGGGATAGACGCCCGCCGTAATCCCCTTCTCGGTGCGGGAGACAACCGCGAGCAGCTTGATGACGCGATGGAGCGCCTTCGCTGCCGCAATATCGCCAGAATCGATGTGCGAGATTCCCTCGGTGCGCACGTTGTCGAGACGGACGTCGGTGTGGAAGGACAGGCAGGCGATGATGGCGGCCTTCGCGGCGGCGTCGATGCCCTCGACGTCTGCCGTCGGGTCAGCCTCAGCGAAGCCCCTGTTCTGCGCGTCTATCAAGGCCTCCTCGAAGGAGATGCCGCGAGTCGTCATCTCGTCGAGAATGTAATTGGTCGTTCCGTTGACGATTCCCATGACGCGATTGACGCGATCTCCCACGAGGGATTCGCGCAGGGGACGAACGATCGGAATTGCCCCACCGACCGCCGCCTCAAAGTAGATGTCGACGCCGTTGTCCGCGGCCGCCTTGTACAGCTCGGGGCCGTGCGTCGCCAGGAGCGCCTTGTTCGCGGTAACGACGGATGCGCCAGAATTCAGAGCAGCCAGGACGAAGGTGCGAGCGGGTTCGATGCCACCGATGAGCTCGATGACGATGTCGGCACGCTGGGCGAGACCGATAGTGTCGGTCGTCAACAGGGACTTGTCAATCCACGGATCCGTGACCTTGGAGGGGTCAAGGACCGCGATGCCCACGATCTCCAGGGGGCGACCAATGCGAGCGGAAAGATCTTCCGACTGCTCAATCAGAAGCCGCGCGGTCTGAGAACCGACGGTCCCCGCGCCGAGCAAGGCGACGCGAATTGGCGTGGTGGAATCCTTCGGCGATGCAGTGGTGCGCATACAACCCCCTTTATAAGTTCGATTTCCCATGATACGTGGGAAAAGTGACATCCTCAGCTCAGATCGAGCGAGAGGAGATCCGCGATGGTATCCCTGCGCATCATGACGTGAGCCTCGCCCTGTTTACCCACGACGCCGGGCACATCCGAGTTCGGCGTGCTCGTGGCACTGCTCACGCCGACAACTGCGGGGCGCAGAGCCTGGTTGTAATTGCTCGCCATGGTGCGGCCGTAGGCCCCGGTGACTGGAATCGCAACGATGTCGCCACGATGGATATCGCTGGGCAGTTCGACGTCGTGAACGAGAATATCTCCGGACTCGCAGTGCAACCCCACAATGCGGCAGCGCATCGTTTCGCGAGCACCCAGTCGGGAGGCGAGGATGGCGGTGTAATCCGCCCCGTACAGCGCCGGGCGAATGTTGTCGCTCATGCCTCCATCCACGGAGACGTAGGTGCGCGTGGTCCCGTCGCTGAGATGGACCGGCTTCACTGTGCCGACCTTGTAGATGCTGATTCCCGAAGGTGCGACGATCCAACGCCCGGGTTCGAAGGAGACGACTGGCATCGGAAGCCCGGCGCGCTTGCTCTCCTCGCGCATGGCCGAGGCGATGGAGTTCATCGTCTCTTGGATATCCATGGATTCGTCGTCGTCGAGGTAGGCGACCGAATAGCCACCACCCAAGTCAACCTCGGGCAGCACGTAGCCATCCGTCGCCCAGAAAGTCTCACGAAGTCGCAGAACACGTTGAGCGGCCTCGATGAAAGCGTCGGCGGAATGGATTTGAGATCCGATATGCGAGTGGATGCCGACCAATTCGAGATCGTCTGAGTGAGTCAGGATATCTTTGAGCACTGCGATCGCGGGCCCCTCGGCGACCGTGTCCATGCTCAGCGCCGCCGCCGATACGTCTGCGGGCGCAGCGGCGCTATCCGACGCACTGCCCGCAGCCAACAGGGGGATGCCAAACTTCTGATCCTCGTGCGCGGTGGAGATGTACTCGTGACCTCCGGCGTGGATACCGGTGGTGACACGCACCATCACCTTTGCGCGCTTACCGAGGCGGTGGGCAATGGCGGCGATGCGCTCGGGTTCATCGGCAGAATCGACCACGATCTTGGCGAAACCCTGCGAAACGGCGAGCTCAATCTCCTCGTCGGACTTGTTGTTGCCGTGCAGGACCAGGCTACGGCCCGGCGCTCCCCCGGCGAGCGCGATGCGCATCTCGCCGAGCGTGCACGTGTCAACGTGGAGACCCTCGCCCACCAGCAGCCGCACGATTTCCTTGCTGAGGAAGGCCTTGCCAGCGAAGCTCACCGACGTAGTCGACGTCGAGAACGCGGCCGCTGCTGCGTCGCGGAAGCGGCGTGCACGGTCGACGACCTCGTCGAGGTCCATCACGTAGAGCGGCGAGCCGAAGGAGGAAAACAACTGGTCGGCGCTCAGTCCGTGCAGGCTCAGCATTCCCTCTGAAATTCGTGCCGAGCTGGGCCAAATCTTAGATACACCTGTGTCAGTCATAAAATTCCTTACGTCTTTACGAGTTACATCTTTTCCGGTGCGGTGACGCCGAGCAGCGACAGACCGCTGGCGATCACACGCTGTGCGGCATCGTTGAGCCTGAGACGGGCCGAGGCCCGCGCCGGTGATGGATTCTTGGCGATCTGCGCATCCTCGCGAGCCGAGTCCGATTCCGCCGCCCTGCTCTGCGCCGGGGTCATCTCCATGGGAACCACACGCTCGGCGGCGTACCACTTGTGGTACTTGCCCGCGAGATCCTCGAGGTAGTGGGCGATGCGATGCGGCTCGCGCAGGTCGCCCGCGGCGGTGACAACGCCCGGGTACAGCGCGATCTGGGCCAAGAGCTCAGAATCGGCCTGCGTTTCGAGGAGCGAGAGATCGGCGCCTTCCGCGGTGATGCCCGCAGCGGCGGCGTTGCGATCCACGTTGGCGGAGCGAGCGTGGGCGTACTGAACGTAGTAGACGGGATTCTCGTTGGTGTGGGATGCCAGCAGGGCCAGATCGATGTCGATGGACTGGTTGTAATCAGAGCGAGCGAGCGAATAACGCGCCGCATCGACTCCGATGGCCTCAACCAGATCGTCGATGGTAACGACGTTGCCGGCGCGCTTGCTCATGCGCACTGCTTCGCCATCCTTCATCACATTGACCAGCTGGCCGATGAGAATCTGCATGTTCTCGCCCGGCTTATCGCCGAAGGCCGCGCACATCGCCATCATGCGGCCGATATAGCCGTGATGGTCTGCGCCCAGCATGTAGATGGCAACATCGCAGGGGTCCTTGGCACGATGACGCTTGTTGAGGTAGTACGCCAAATCAGCCGCGAAGTAAGCGGCATGCCCATCTGACTTGATGATGACGCGGTCCTTGTCGTCCCCGAACTTCGTCGAGGCAAGCCACGTGGCCCCGTCCTTTTCGTAGATGTTGCCCTTTTCGCGCAACTGCGCGATCGCCCTGTCGACCTCTCCGTCTTCGTAGAGACTGTTCTCGTGGAACCACACGTCGAAGGGAACGCGGAAATCCTTCATCGACTGCTGAATTTCTGAGAACATCATCGGCACGGCGCGCTTGCGGAATTCCTCGCGCTGCTCGGAGTCACCCTCGCCATCCTCACCCGCAATACGCGGAAGTGCGAGGATATCGACGCCTTCTGCCTGCGCCTCCTCGATGACGCGCTGAGCAATCTCGCCAATGTAGGAACCCTTGTAACCGTCTTCGGGGGTTTCCTCGTTGTGTGCGCTCGCCACCAGGGACTTAGCAAAGCGGTCAATCTGTGTGCCGTGATCGTTGAAGTAATATTCACGCACCACCTTGGCGCCGTTCGCCTGCAACACGCGCGCCATGGAGTCGCCGACCGCGGCCCACCGCACGCCACCAATGTGAATCGGACCGGTGGGATTTGCGGAGACGAACTCGAGATTGAGCGTCTTACCCTTGAGGTGGTCGTTGAGACCGTAGCTCTCGCCCTGCTCGGAGATCGTGTCCACGACGGCCGCAGCAGAAGCAGCGTTCAAAGTGATATTGATGAAGCCCGGGCCAGCGATCTCCACGGAGGAGATTCCACTATCGCCGCGCAGCCGCTCGGCGACCGACTCGGCAAACTGGCGAGGAACCAGGCCCGCCTTCTTGCCTAGCTGCAAGGCGACGTTGCTCGCCCAGTCGCCGTGCGCACGATCTTTGGGGCGCATGACGCTCATGGCCGACGCATCGGGAACTTGATCTGGAGTGAGGTGACCCGCGTCCCCGCTTTCTGCGAGTGAATGAACGATTTCATGGATAAGGCTACTCAGCGCTTCTGGACTCATTCTGACCAGTCTAGTAGACGCGGCGACACTGATAAAACGTGTTTATTTCGAGTCCGCGCACATCCGGCGTGAGGTACCGTTCACTGCACCACTTGTGCCTCAGAGGGCTGCGATGGCGTCGATCTCGACGAGCGCACCCGGCTTGGGGATCACGTTGCTGCCGAAGGCCACGCGAGAAGGCTTTACTGGTCCGATGAAATCGGCGTAGACGGAATCGACCGCCTTGAAGTCGTCGACATTGCTCAGGTAGATGGTGACCTTCACGATTGAGTCAACCGAGCTGCCCGCCTGCTTGAGGATTGCCGCAATGTTGTTCAGCGCCTGCTGCGCCTGCTCCTGTGCGGAAACCCCTGCGAGTTCACCGGTCGAGGGATTCAGCCCCAGCTGGCCGGAAACGAACACGAATCCGTTCGCACAGACGGCCTGGCTGTAAGCACCCAGAGCCGCGGGTGCGTCAGGTGTGGAAACCGCTTCAAGTTGTGCCATTTTTTTATCTCCAATGTAATTTCGTGCGCTCGAAGGGGATCGAACCCTCAACCTTCTGCTCCGGAGGCAGACGCTCTATCCATTGAGCTACGAGCGCATGGCCGCTGACTCGGCGACCTCCATTACGTTACTACACCCTTGCAACATGCGGGTCTTGTAACCACATGTGCTCTAAGATTCTAGTAAGGAGGCCCACATGGACTTTGCCACGAACTCGGCCAGCGGTATGAGTGGTCTCGGAGATTTCGACGACTCCGACGACTTCGAATACGAACGCAGATTCTACTGCCGCGAATTTCCCGTCGAGCTGCGCAACGAGAATCCACCCGCACTCATCGTGCAGAGCTATTTCGTTCACAGTGACAACTTCGCGCTTCGTGTGCGAATTCAATCCAGCCGGGTCGCCGTCGACATGACCCCACACACCGATGCGCTCCACGTACTGTCAAAGTGGCGAGACAGCTTCACCCGTGCCTTCGTCACCGTCAAGGGCCCTTCAGTCAACGGAACACGTTACGAAGCAGAACGCCCCATCGACACCGAAGTCGGCATCGAACTCATCCTGCGAGGTGGAGGCGTCGCCATCATTAAGAACCGCTATTCTGTGTGGCTCGGCTCGGACGGCTGGAACATTGACGTCTTCGGAGGCGATAACTTCCCGCTCATCGTCGCCGAGGCAGAGCGCAGCGGCCCCGTGACGAACCTTGAGATTCCCTCGTTCTGCACGACCGAGATCACCGACAATTATCGGTTCTCCAACGATTCACTCGCCGACAAACCCTTCTCCACGTGGGCAGGCGAATTTGAAAAGGAACTGGGGGCCAGCGGCCCGCACTTCCTCCAGGGCTTCGGTCACAATCGGCACATGCCCCATGTGAACTGAGGCCGATGGCGTTGCGGCCGTGGGCTGCTCAGTACATCAGAGTGGCCATGCGGCGGCGAGCGTGCTGAACACGAGGATCATCCGCCGGGCACATCGCGAAGTACGACACCAGACGTTGGCGCACCGCATCGATATCTGCGCGGTGAGCACCCGCGAAGTCGAGCAACCTGGCGAAGGCGTCGTCAACCTGGCCGCCAATCATGTCGACGTCCGCAACGGCGAGCTGAGCCTCCACGTCCTCGGGCTTCTCGGCTGCGGCCCTGCGCACCTCGCGCACGTCTGCAGCACCGGAACGCGCCAGAAGCGTTGCCTTGGACAGCTCACGCTGGGCAAGCGTATCTTTCGGATCCTTCTCAATGATCTTCTTGTATTCCTGGGCAGCACCGGCGTAGTCGCCCTGAGTGGCGAGTGCGTGTGCCTGTGCGTGTGCGGGAGGAACGTCTCCTTCAGAAGAGTCCGCGGCATCGGCGTCGGAGCCCTTGGAACCGTCAGCGTCGTCGGCATCAGCGTCCGCCGAAGACGACAACGGTGCCGTGCCCGTCACTCCTGACTGCTGAGCGAGCGCGATGACCTGAGGAATGAGCTTGTCGACGACCTCGTCGATCTCCTGGTCTGAGGGAAGCCCCTGGAAGATGGGCATGGGTCGTCCACCGACCAGACCGAAGAGGGCCGGGGCACCCTTCACACGCAACGCCTGCGCGATGGAGGGGTACGACGCAATGTCGATGCGGCTGAGCTGCACCTTGCCCTCTTGCGCATTCACCGCGTTGGCGAGCTTGGTGGCCAACGGGAAGAGGCGATCGTCCGTCGGTATCCACAGGAAGACGAGGATTGGGAAGGTGGTGGAAGTCTCCACCATCGCCTGGAAGCTCGACTCCGTGGTGTCGATGACATACTTACCTGCAGAGGGAGCACCACCGGTCTGACCGGGTTGGGCCTCCACCTTGTGTTTCAACGCCGAAAGATCGACTGCCCCAGCCAACGAGATTCCGGGATTAATTGCGTCTGCCATACAAACCTCGATTCAAGATTTTCGTCACTGCCCTCAACAATAACCGCTCCTATTTCACCGCTTCCACCTTGGTCGGTTGGCGCTCTGCACCAACTGCCTGAATCTTTGCCTTCGACGAAGCGGACGGGATGTAGAGCGCCACCACGTTGACGTAGGTCACCTTCATTTTGGAGGTGTAGGTCTTCTTGCCGTATAGCGCCTTCTCGGCGTCGGAGGCCGGCTGAGACTCGCGTCCCTCCCCCGCCGAACGCTGCCAGACCGAGTCAATCTGAGCCACCACGAGGTCGCCACCGTCGGCAGTGCGCATGATCTTCGCGTTGTTGACATCCGCGGTGAAAGTTTGCGACTGCGATCCCTTGTTGGCCTGGACGCCCTTCTCCACAGACTCGGTCAGGTCCGTCAGAGTGTCACGGAATTGGTCGTCCTTGAACTGGCTCGCCGACTTCGACTTGGAGCCATTCTGCAGGACGTCCGCATACATCGTGAGGGCTTTTTCGGGGCTCGCGGCCAGATTGGAATCGTTCAGAGTCCCGATCTTGGTTCCAATCGTGGGGATGGGGAACTTGGGCAGGCTGATTCCCGAGAAGAGGCGCACCAGTCCCCACAGCTTGTAATTGCTGCGTGCCGAGGCCTGGTTGAGCACGAGAAGACGCTCGGACTGTTGGTCCTGGGTCGTGGTCGTGATGGTGTAGACAGACCTCGGCCACCCCGTCGCGACCGGCAGCACCGTCTGGCGAATGCTGCGGGGAATTTCCATCTTGGAGTCGGCCTTGCCAGTCGATTTGACGACCTTGAGCTGGCTGGTGCGGATTGCGAGCTCGGGCCCCTCGACTGTGTCAGAGAGGTTCTCTGCACTCTTCGCCTTGTCCGCCGCCGAGAGGGACTCGAGAATTCTCGTCTCGATCTTCTTCTCTTGAGCTTCGGTGATGTTGGGAACACTCGTCGAACTCTGTGAACCGGACACCTTCTGATCGGTCTGGGGAACGGGGGTGTCGCAAGCGGACAGGCCGAAAATCATGCCGACCCCCACAACCGCGGCCGCCACCCGGGTAAGGGGCGTGGTCTTTCGCTTCTGCGGACTCGTCAAACGTGTCGTTTTGCTGGGCTTATCAGTCATATCAGTCATTCTTATGTGCCTCCTCGTCGGCGGCTTCTACTTCCTCTGGGACGTCCGGTTCGGATTCCTCGGCCGTGACGTCGTCCACGTCGTCGTCCTCCTCTTCCTCGTCACCCAAGCGCTCCTCGGCGAGGCGAGAGAAATACTCAGACAGGGCATCCTGAGACACGGATGCAGATTCGGTGTCGTTGGATTCCTCCCCACCGGTTTCGGCGTCGTCCTGCTGCTGCGCCACAAGATTGACGCTCTTGACGTCGACGATGGAGGGTGTTGAAACACTCTGTGCGGCATCGGCCTCAGAGTCAACCGGCTCCTCTGTCTCCTTTTTGCGGCGCGTGAAGAGCGCAGACCTTTTCTTGCGTGTGTCGTCCCTGTGCGAAGTCCTGTGCTTGCGGCGATCGACGGCGACGTGGTCGTGCACCCAGCGGGGCGAATCCAGCCCGACACCCGTGTTCTCACCGGACGTCTCGCTGCCTGCCTCCGCGGCGGCTGCCTCACGTTCCTGCATCTTCTTGCGACGACGCTGCGGCGCGATAGCGAACACAGTTGCGCTCAGAATAGCGCCGATGAGCAGAAGCGCCGCGAGGAAGGCGAGCGGGGTGGTGAGATCCAGAACCTGACTACGCACCCATTGGAGCGAAACTGTCGCCTTCGAGCCGGTGGCGTCGGATTCACTGCCGGAAGGATTCGTATCGATAATGAGTGACTGATCGGTATTCGTCGACTTCCACGACAGGTCGACCGTTCCCGTTCCGCACTTTGTGGAAAGCCACATGTCGGAATCCTTGAGGGCGAGGCTCTGCGTGCTTTCAGTGGACGCAGCCCCTGACGTGGCCGAAGTATCCGAGGCAGCCGTTTGGGTGCTGGCCTCCAACGTGCTCCACGTCGACAGACCTTTAACCCGGGTGTATTTGTGCGAGGCAACCCATCCGGCCGTGTCCTGAGAGGAACCGATTGCCATGCAGAATTCAGCGTCGGACGTGGCCGAGATCGTCACATCGTTGTTGGCCAACGACAAAACGCCAGGATCGGTGACGATGTAGCGTGTGCTCGCGCTCATGCTCGCTTTCGCTGTGGGGTCCGGCCGCCAGATCGTCGCCGACAGCGTGGCGAAAACGGCGCACACCACTGCCGCGACCGCAAGTATTGGGGTCACGATGAAGCGAAGAATCTTGGCGTAACGAGGCATAGGATCGTGGGGCTGCTTGGCCTCTTCTGCTTGCGCTTGCTCCTGATTTCCACCCATGTCAGCGTTGTCAGGCGCATCCATTGATTCGTCTTGTGATTCGTCTTGAGAGTGCGAAGGCACGGAAGTCTGTTTGTCCATAGCCCGTCCATTTTATCGTCATGTCTCCACTTCAGCCCCCGACTGCTCGAAATGAGTGGATTTTTCTCCAATATCCCCCTCCTCCACACCTGAGCGGAAACACCCACTAGTGTGGTTTCAATGAATAAAAAACAACACCGTCATCTGCTCTCCGCTCTGGGCGCAACAGTTGCCTCCGCGGCACTCGTCTTCTCCCTCAGCGCCTGCGGTTCATCAAATTCTTCATCAGACTCGAAGTCTTCTTCCGACACGTCGTCGAGCTCATCCCCGACGGCGACGCTGACCGGTGTCAGCGCAAGCGGCACCCCCGGGAAGAAACTCAAGGTCACCGTCGACAAGCCCGTGACGGTCAAATCCGCCTCCTACAAGGTCTTGCAAGAGGGAAACGGCGCCCAGATCAAGTCGGGTCAGCGTCTGTGCATGCAAAACGTCACTTACAACGCTCGCACGGGAGAGCAGTTGAGCTCCACCTGGGAGAAAAATACGCCAGAATGCTCTCTGACACTCAGCTCCACGGGCATGATCCCGGCCTATTTCAAGCTGTTCACCTCCCAGAAGGTCAATGCGACAGTGGCGATCGCCTCACCCTCGCAATCGTCCGCAACCTCGACGAGCTCCTCCTCCACCCAGACCACGGACGCCTACATTTCAGTCATGACCATCGTCTCGATCAAGAACGACCCGACGCGGGCCTCCGGCGACAAGGTCACCGACATTGACTCAAGCCTGCCGAAGGTCACCCTCGCCTCGAACGGCGAACCTTCAATTTCCAAGGCCGAACTCAAGAAGTACAAGGCCACGAAGAAGCTCGTCTCGCAGACCCTCATCAAGGGCAAGGGTGCGAAGGTCAAGGCCACCGACACTGTCGTCGTCAAGTACTCGGGCTGGCTCCTCAACGGAACCAAGTTCGATTCCTCGTGGAGCAGCAACACGACTTTCAGCGCCGCACTCGAGAACGGTGTCATCAAAGGCTGGGGACAGGGTCTGACAGGTAAGACCATCGGCTCTCAGGTTCTCCTCGTCGTCCCGCCAAGCCTTGGCTACGGGACCTCCGCACAGGGATCTATCCCCGCGAATTCGACACTCGTCTTCGTCGTCGATATCCTCTCGAA
>JALCOX010000036.1 GCA_022649925.1 Bifidobacteriaceae bacterium
GAGGAATTCGTCTCCCGGATGGAGAAGGCGGGGTTGCCGCCGCAGATGAGGCACCTGGCGAATACTGCGGCCACGCTGTCTCGGCCTGACATTCACTATGAACTCACTCGCCCCGGCATTGCGCTCTATGGTTACGAGCCGGATCCGTCGATGGGGGTCTCCGCGGACTTCGACCTGCGCCCCGCCATGACTCTGCAGGCGCAGCTGGCGACGGTAAAAGATGTCGAGGCACATCATGGAATCTCCTATGGCCGCACATATCTGACGCCCACCGCGACGAGTACGGCAGACGTGCCGGTGGGGTATGCCGACGGAATTCACCGTTCTGCCTCGGGTGCCAACGCGCTGGGTGCAGGAGGCGAGAAAGCCGTCCACTTGGGAGGGCCGGTGCGAGTGATGACGCAGCAGGGTCCGCGCATTTTGCACGTGTCCGGGCGCGTGTGCATGGACCAGTTTGTGGTGGATTTGGGAGGCTTCGCTCGGGACCTGGGCGTGCAGGAGGGCGACACGGTTGAGCTCTTTGGACCGGGCCGCGGCGCAGATTCCGGGTTTGCTGAGCCCACCGCCGACGACTGGGCCAAGTCCGCAGAGACGATCAGTTATGAGATTTTTACGTGCCTGCGCAACCGTATTCCGAGACTGTACGTGCATGCGAAGGATGTTCTGAAGCAGTCCGATCTCGCGCTGCTGGATCCGGCGTCGCTGCTGTCGTGAACGCTGAGTGTTGTGAAATATGAATAATGGTGCGTCGTTGCCTTCCCTGCAGCGACGCACCTTCGTGTGGTCACAGGACCTCTCTCGCCCCGTTGCCACAATATATGGATGACGTTCTTTCGAACATCTTCATCCAGTTCTACAGAATGATCAGGTTGATTATTCCCCCTCCCCCTTCGCGCTTACCAATTACACACAAATTTCGCGTGTCGTCGAGGCTTTCGCACTGAAGGCTTGAAATGAGTGAGCGTGGCATTTCGATTTGTAGAATGAAGAGGGCACGCCGGAACACAGACGTGTCGCACTGTTGCACTGCGCACGGTGGTCACTACTGACGGGATGTGCGGACTGATGGAATCTGGCGAAACGGATCGGTTGCTCACCGAGGGTTACACGGGCTATGACGAGGAGCGATGGGCGCCAGAACCTCCAAAATCAAGGGATCGCACGGCTTTCGAGCGGGATAGGGCACGGTTGGTGCATTCCTCCGCCCTGCGCCGGCTTGGAGCCAAGACGCAGATTCTGGTGGCCGGAACCGATGACTTCGCTCGCACGAGACTGACGCACACTCTGGAAGTGGCGCAGATCGGGCGCCAGATTGGCTCCCTGTTGGGATGCGACCCCGACGTGGTGGACTGTGCATGCCTCGCCCATGATTTGGGGCACCCGCCCTTCGGACACAACGGAGAACGCGCGTTGTCGCGCATCGCCTCCGGCATCGGCGGCTTCGAGGGCAACGCCCAAACGTTGCGACTGCTCACCCGCCTTGAGCCGAAAGTGTTCTTTGAGGACGGGCGGTCGGCAGGCGTGAATCTCACGCGCGCGGCCCTCGACGCCTCCATGAAATACCCCTGGACTATCGAGCGCGCGGCCGAGCATCCCAAGGGGGAGCGGTCCGTGAAGTTCGGCGTATACCCCGACGATCGGCCCGTTTTTGAATGGCTGCGCCAAGGTGCGCCCGAATGGACCACCCCGATGGAGTGCCAGGTGATGGATCTCAGCGACGACATCGCCTACAGTGTTCACGACGTCGAGGACGCCATCGTTGGGGGTTCCTTCGATCCCATCACCCTGACAGATCCCAAAATCGTGGCGGGCATCGTGGAAGTGGCGCGGGATTGGTACGGTCAGAAATGGGATGCCGACAAGCTCGAGGCCGCCTTCACGAGGCTGCGCGATCTGCGTTTCTTCCCCGACCGCTTCACGGGGACGCGGCACTCGCTGGCGACGTTAAAGAATATGACGTCAGCCCTCATCGGCCGCTTTGCTAGCTCGGTCGAGCACGCCACTCGCGCTCGCCACGGTGAAGGTCCTCTGACTCGTTACTCTGCGGGGCTTGTCATCCCGGAGGAGACCTCGTACGAGATCGTCGCACTCAAGGGAATCTCGGTCTATTTCGTCATGGCCCCCAACGAAAAGCAACCCTTCCACGACGAGCAGCTCACCATCGTCACCGATCTCGTCGAAGTCATGATGCGCAACGACCCCAAGCCCTCCGACGCCTTGGAAACTGTGTTTCTCGAGGATTGGGACCGCGCCGGTAGCTATGATGAGCGTCTGCGCGTCGCCATCGACCAGGTGGCGAGTCTCACCGACGGAAGCGCCCTGGCACTTCACTCCATTCTCTGCTGAGAGGCCACCGTCGATATCCGATGAAGTGAAGAAATAGATGTAAGGAAGTGTTTTGTGTCTCGACGAAGTGTGCTGATCGTCACGTGTGCCCTGCTGCTCTCCAATGCGATGAGCGGACTCGACAGCACCATCGTCAACACGGCCCTCCCTGCCATTACGGCGGACCTTCACGGCCTCGAGCTCATGGGGTGGATGGTCGCGGTCTTCCTGCTGACAACCGCCGTCTCCACCACGCTGTGGAGCAAACTGGGGGAGTACGTCGGCAATCGTCGCGCCTATCAGCTGGCCGCGCTGTTCTTTGTGGTGGGCTCTCTCATTCAAGGCTTGGCGCCGAACATGGTGACACTGATCGTCTCCCGCGCGCTCGCCGGCATCGGCAACGGCGGAATGGTCTCACTGCCCTACATCATCTACGCCCAACTCTACGAGAACCCGCGCAAACGCATGCAGGTTCTCGGTTTCGTGTCCGCCAGCTACAGCACCGCCGCCATCATCGGGCCACTCATCGGCGGTGCCATTGTGGACTCATGGGGTTGGCACTGGGTCTTCTATATCAACGTTCCCATCGGGTTGCTCTCCGCCATTCTCGTCCAGATCTTCTTTCACGAAACTGGGCTCTCCAAGCGGAAGACGCGCGTCGACTATCTCGGTGCGAGCTTCATGACGGTTGGTCTCGTCGCCCTCTTGTGCGCCATCGAACTCATCGGCGAGGCCAACACACTCGCCCTGGGATTGGCGGTCTTCGCAGTGTGCTGCCTCGCCGCTCTGCTGCCGGTCGAAAGCAGAGCCGCCGACCCCATCATTCCCAGCCGGCTGTTTCGTAACTGGAATCTCGTGGTCGACTTCATCCTCTTCGCGCTCATCTGGGGAGCCTTCATCGGTTTCATCGTCTACGCGCCCATGTGGGCTCAGGCGCTCATCGGAACCAGCGCCCTCGTCGGTGGCGCAACCCAGATTCCGGGCTCAGTCACCAACTTTCTGGGGTCGAGCTCGGTCGCGCCCCTGCGACGTCGCTTCTCGCCACAACAGGTGATTCTGCTTGGCACGCTGAGCCTGATTGCGACCTTCGTGCTGATGGTCTTTTCGACGTCGGCCACTCCGTACTGGGTGCTGCTGCTGGCCGCCGCCTTCCAGGGCTTCGGCAACGGGGTCTGCTTCAGTGAGTTGCAGGTGAAGGTCCAGCAGGACGCCGACAAGCTCGACGTTCCCGTGGCGACGTCATTCTCCTTCCTCATTCGCATGCTCAGCCAGACGTTGACCGCAGCAATTTTTGGGCTGCTGATGAATTCGGCGCTGCGGGCGGGAATCACCGATTCGCACGGCACTATCAGCATGGCGATGCTCGACAAACTCTCTAACGCGACGTCCAACCAGAGTCTTCCGAGGGCGCTCCTGCCGCAGATGCGCTCGATCATGTATTCGGGTTTGCGTTCCATCATGATGCTGGCGTTGGCGCTCATGCTGACGGCTCTGGTGCTCAACGTGTGGGCCCTGCGACGTGAGCGGAAGGGGCGCGCCGAGCAGACTTCACTGCGAGCATGATGGGCGGGCGTGCGGTCACCTCTCAACGGTAGGCTAATCAGCATGGTCGGAAGAATATTGAAAGAGGACGTCGAGAAGGTCCGTTCAGCTGCCGATCTCTATGACATTGTCTCGGATTCAGTCACGCTGAAGTCCTCTGGTTCCGGCACTTTCATGGGATTGTGCCCCTTCCACGACGAGAAGACACCGAGCTTCTCCGTGCGTCCCTCGATCGGTGCGTGGCACTGCTTCGGGTGCGGTCTCGGCGGAGACGTGTTCGGTTACGTGGAACAGTCGGAGTCTGTCGGCTTTGCGGAAGCCGTTGAGATTCTCGCCGACAAGTACGGCATTGAACTTCATTATGAGAACACGCCTCAGTCGCAGCAGCGCACAGGATCCACTCGGTCGCGTCTCCTGCAGGCGAATGAGGAAGCGCAGAAATTCTTCGTCAGCCAGCTCATGACGAAGGAGGCGCTGCCTGCTCGAAAGCTCCTCGGGGGGCGCACCTTCACCAAGTCTCAGTCGGCCCGTTTTGGATGCGGTTACGCTCCGCAGGGTTGGGACAACTTGGTGAGGCATCTCGCCGGTCTCGGCTTCACCCAGCAGGAGATGGTGGACGCAGGCCTTGCTCGCATGGGTCAGCATGGTGTTTACGATTACTTCCGCGGCCGCGCCACATGGCCGATCCGCGACTCGACCGGTCGCACGATTGGCTTTGGTGCGCGCAAGCTGTACGACGACGATCAGATTGCCGCCAAGTACATCAACACTCCTGACACGACGCTGTATCACAAGAACCAGGTGCTCTACGGCATCGATTTGGCCAAGAAGGCCATTGTTTCCAAGCGTCAAGTGGTGATCGTGGAGGGCTACACGGACGTGATGGCGTGCCACCTGGCCGGCATCGACACCGCCGTGGCGACGTGTGGCACGGCCTTCGGGCTCGAGCATGCCAAGATCGTGCGCCGGTTGATCTCGGATGATTCCCTCGGTGCAGTCCAGCTCATTGGCCCCGTGCGAGGCTCGCGTGTGGTTTTCACCTTCGACGGTGATGCAGCAGGGCAGAAAGCGGCAATTCACGCCTTCGGCCTCGACGGCACTTTTTTGACTCAGACGTTTGTGGCCGTGGCCCAAGACGGGCTCGACCCCTGTGATCTGCGCATTGAGCACGGTGACGTGGCGGTGCAAAAGCTCATTGAGAGCGCCAAGCCGCTCTATGATTTTGTGATCGACACTGCGATCTCTGCCTTCGACACCCAGTACACCACCGGGCGCGTGGGTGCCATGAAGGCCGTGGCCCCCGTGATCGCTCAAATTCGTGATCGCTCCCTCGTCGGCGAGTACGCTCGCAAGGCCGCGCGCACCATCGGAGTCGACCTCGCTCAGATGAACACTGAGGTTGAGTCTGCCCGCCGGCGTCTGGGAGTTCGCGATGAGGACGCCTATGCGCCGCGTCGTCGTGGACAGAGTTTTGCGGCGCAGCTCGAGCGGAACGAGGAGATGACGCCAGGTGCGCGCTCCCGTCAGCGATTGGTGACTCAGCGTCGTGGAGCTGCGCAGCAGGGATACTTCCGGGTTGACGATGCGGTGTTTATTTGTGAGCAGCAGCTCATGGGTGCCGTCATTCAGATTCCCGGTGCGGTGGACCACAAGCTGTTCTCTAAGCTCGATGAGATGAGTTTCGTCGTGCCCGTTTTCACCTCGCTGTATCAGGCGATCATCGTCGCGGGTGGACTTCCCGATGCTTCCGTTCCCGCGGGCCAGTGGCTGCATACGCTCACCAAAGCCGCGGGTCCGATGCTGGAGCCGGTAATCAATGAGTTGGCAGTTCTCCCGTTGCCGTTGCCGGGGGTGGATTCTGCGGGTGCCGGTGCCGGTGCCGGTGCGGGCTCGGGCTCTGGTGGCTCGGGTTCGAGCGTTGGTTCCAGTTCTGGCTCCGGGTTCAACAGGGGTGCGGGGCAATCCCAACCTTCCGGAGGCGCCGGTTCGGTGGCGGTGTCTGATGCCGCAATTCAGTATGTGACGGAGCTGATGGCCAAATTGCGTGACGGTTCCCTGATGCGCCGCGTTGACGCCATCCATCACCAGATGAATTCTGCAAGCGATCCGAACGTGAAGATCCAGTTGCTCGAGACCATCACGAAGTTGGAGGCGGAGCGCAAGCGCATCCGCGCCCAGATTTTTGAGGCGTCGCACCGGTAGGTCTGCGTGGGGTGTGGCTTTGTGGGTCTGTGGACGTGTAGATGTGTGAATCTGTGGACCTGCACGTCGCATATGGATCGTCGCACGTTGACATGGTCCACGCGCGGACTCGAGTCGTGCCCTGATATCTCGATCGTGCCCGGGTTCCCGGATTGTGACCTCTATCTTAAATTGTGCCCTCATTCTCAGATCGTGACCTCTTCTTTTCCGCTATTTTCCGTACGCACGATTCGGGGAATGAGGTCACAATCCGAGAATGAGGGCACAATTCAGGGAATGGGACACGATTCTGACGGGATAGGGGAGACGGGGTGGCTGAACTCCCGGTTCCTGGTCTATGTTCATGGTCTGTCGAACTCAGGTACTTGTCCGGCAATCTCCGCTTTCATGGTTGTCAGTTACCTGATTTCACACTGTATGAATTTTCTCAATCAGTGCGAAAATATTATTGATCGGAATCGTTGGAATGACGGGGTTTAATAGGAATTCGTCTTTCGCACTGTATGGATTTCTTCAATCAGTGCGAAACGACGCAGGAATGAACGGTCGATAATCTCCGATGAAGAAACGACCCAATCTAAAATGGACGAGAAAAAGGGTCTGAGCTCTTGAGGAACTCAGACCCTTCGTATGTGAACTTTATTGCGGACAATAATATTCCGGTTGCCTCGATCTGCCAGATTAATCCAGTCCGATATTGAACGCCTCATCGAGTTGCTTGGCGGAGTATTCACGGAAGGCCATCAGGGTATGAGTGCGCACGATGCCAGGCACCTTGGCAATTTTCCCGGGAATGATGGTAGCGAGGTCATCCGAGCTCTTGGTGGAGACGACTGCCACAAGGTCCACGTCGCCAGCGACGGAATAAACAGCTGTCACGCCGTCAATCTCGACGATTTTTTGGGCCGCCTCGTTGATGCGGTCTGACTCCACGTCGATGAGGACGATTGCATTTGCCATGGTCGTGCCTTCCTTACAATTTGAAGATCTCACATTTGCATTCTGACCTCATCATATGTGTGTGAGGTGACACGTGTGTGCGAGGTGACACAGAAAATCGTAGAGCGAGAGCGAGTGCAAAATAGAATCTATGAGTCAGCACGCAAGTCGGCAATCCGCGCGAGGTAGTCTACAAATACCTACAAATACTGAAATTTCGCGAGAGGATCCACGATGCCAGCAACGGTCGAAAGTTTCCAGTTGGACCACACCAAGGTGAAAGCGCCCTACGTGCGTTTCATTACCGTGGAGGAGGGACCGCACGGCGACAAGATCTCCAACTACGACATTCGCCTCGTTCAACCCAATAAAACCGCCATTCCCACAGGTGGATTGCACACGATCGAACACTTACTGGCAGGTCTTTTGCGCGAGCGTATTCCTGGCTACATCGACTGCTCGCCTTTCGGTTGCCGCACGGGATTCCATCTGTTGACGTGGGGCGAGCACACTACGCACGACGTTGCCGTAGCGCTGAAGGAATCGCTTGAGATCATCGTCAACGATGTGCACGAAGGCGAGGTGCCGGCCACCGACGAAAAGAGCTGCGGCAACTACCGCGATCACAGTCTCTTCTCTGCCAAGGAGTGGTGCAAGGCGATTCTGGCAGAAGGCATCAGCGAAAACGCCTGGGCTCGCGAGGTCGTCTGAGCGGGGATCGAATTTACTGAGAATCCAGATCTACTTCGAATTCAGTCTGCTACGAATCCCGGAGAAGTGAACGCGGATGGCTTGAGCCAGCTCCGTGGCGTCGCGTTTGCGCAGTGCCGCGACGATTGACCTGTGCCAGCCGGCCGCCTCTGCCGCCGTGTACTGTGGCCCGTCGAGCAGGGGATCGAATTTGGTAAAAACGCGCCAGAATACCCCGATGAGCTCAGTGACGAGACCGTTATTCAGCGTCGCGTACATTGTTCGATGGAACTCGGCATCGAGTTCGGGGAAGAGCGTTCCGTTTTTGGCCTTTTCCTCCATCTTGGTGACGATATCTTCCAAAGCGTCAACGTCTTCAGGGGTCATGGCGGCGACGAGATCTTCGGAGAGGCCGGCCTCCAGAGCCTCGCGGACCTGAAGGATGTTGCGCAACTCGGAGAAGTCATCGCCGGCGGTCTGCGCCGAGCGGAAGGTGAGGCCGTCTTCGACAACCTTGAGATTGCGGCTGCCGACGTAGGTCCCGAATCCGTGACGGATTTCTACGATGTCGACCGCTTCGAGCGCCTTCATTGCCTCGCGCAGCGCGTTGCGTCCGACTCCGAGTTCCTTGCATAGTTCGGTCTCGCTGGGCAGGGTATCGCCGGGCTGGAGGCTGTGATCGAGAATGTATTTTTGGATGGCGTATCGAATCTGATCCTGCTTGCTGGCTCTCAAGGGTTCGGGAACCTCACCGAGGAGGGTGAGTAAAGTCGCCTCATCCAAAGGGGACAATGATGTCTTTTTGCGGGGCATGACATCCTTTCGATACGTAACTGTGTGAAAGTCTACTCGGCGAGGGTGGTGTGATGTAACGGAGCGGCCATTCCTGGGGGTGAAGTGGAGATGCAGAGGGAGACTTCGGCGTGGAATTTGCGTAAGAACATCGGCAGTGATATCTTGTAACAGACATGGGACGTCCTACGTGGGAGGTCCAAAATAGTCACTCAATGAAGAGGAGACCATCATGGCAACGAATGCCACAGGCGAAGCCTCGCAGCATCTCACGAGTGCTGATTGGAAGGGTTTCTGGGCGGCTTGGCTCGGATACTTCCTCGACGGCTTTGATTTCATCTTGATAACCCTCGTACTCACAGAAGTCGCGAAGGAATTCCATCTATCTCTCATCGTCGCCTCGACGCTGGTGAGCGCGGCGTTCGTGTCGCGCTGGCTGGGCGGCTTGATTCTCGGTGCCCTCGGTGATCGCTTCGGCCGCAAGCCGGCGATGATGATCTCCATCGTGTGCTTCTCGGTGGGCAGCCTTCTGTGCGGGTTCGCTTGGAATTACTGGTCGCTCTTCATCTTCCGCGCCGTCGTCGGCTTGGGAATGGCCGGGGAGTACGGCTCAAGCGCAACCTACGTGATGGAGTCATGGCCGCAGCGTCTGCGCAACCGCGCCTCGGGTGCCCTGCTGTCCGCCTACCCGGTCGGCGTCATCGCCACCAGCCTTCTCTACGTTGTCATCGTCCCCCATTTCGGATGGCGCTGGCTGTTCTACATCGGTGTCATTCCGGTTCTCCTGACGCTCGTCATGCGCCGCACTCTGCCCGAAGCTAAGGAGTGGTCCGAGCAGGTCGAGGGCGCTGACAAGCCGGTGGCAACCACCTTTGACATCCTGTTCAAGGGCAAGATGCGGTGGCCGAATATTGGTCTGTGCGTCGTCATCGCCTTCTGTCTCGTTATGATCTTCACCGCCAATGCCGGAGGCCTCACATGGCTTTACGCACTTGTCGCGGTGGCCGGCTTTATCGGTTTCGCCTTCCAGCTTGAGCGCCGCGTCTGGCCCATGCTGGTGATGCTGATGATCACGGTGTGCGCAGCGTTCCTGTATTCGTGGCCGATTCAGTCCCTGTTGCCGACGTATCTCAAAACAGATCTCGGTTACGACGCCGGGCAGGTATCGGCGGTTTTGAGTTGGGCCGGTCTCGGCTATGCGCTCGGCTCCATTTGCTCCGGAATGCTCGGTGATCGGCTCGGAACCCGCAAGGCCTACGTCGTGGGTCTCCTCGTCTCCCTGGTTCTCGTTTTCCCGGTCTTCCTCATCGGGGGAGGAAACATGTTCCTCCTCGCCATCCTGCTCTTCGTGCTGCAGTTCACCAGCCAGGGGATCTCGGGTCTACTGCCGAAATACGTGGGCGATCACTTCCCGACCAGATTGCGCGCCGCCGGCCTCGGCTTTACCTACAACGTGGGTGCATTGGGCGGTGCCATCTCGCCGCTGATCGGCACGTATCTTTCGACCACCATCGGGAGCCTAGGAACGGCGTTGCTCGTTCTGTCCTCATCTTTCACGGTCATCATGGTGATCCTTGTCGGCTTCAACGTTGCGGCTCGCGTGGGCCATGCGGTCTTGCCGCAGGGTGACCCAGAAATTCCCGTTCTCGCAGAATTTGCCGAGAATAAATAACTTCAGTCCAGATATCTATCAATAGGAGGAAACACAATGACAACACGACTTTCTGGGGTAATCCCACCACTAGTCACCCCGCTTACCGAGGATGGTGAAGTGGATGCAGGCTCCTTTAAGAGGCTCATCGATCGCCTGATCGACGCGGGCGTCAGCGGGCTCTTCGTGTGCGGCTCCACCAGTGAGGTGGCGCTACTGAGTGACCGTCTGCGTGACGACGTGGTGCGCATCGCCGTCGATGCGGCACAGGGGAGGGTACCTGTGTTGGCGGGCGTCATCGATACGGGTACTCTGCGCATGATCGACCATGCGCGGCGTGCGGAGAAATTGGGCGCCAAGGGAATCGTGGCGACGCCGCCGTTCTACATTGCGCCCAATCCTGCAGAGATCATTGAACATTATCGTGCTCTCGCAAAGGCCGTCTCGGTGCCGGTTATCGCCTACAACATCCCCTCCGCTACCCATGTGGGTATTCCGATGGAGAGTCTCGACGTGCTCGCGCACGAAGGTACCATCGGCGCGCTCAAGGATTCCAGCGGCGACATCATGTACTTCCGCACCGCCATCGAAACGATCGGGGATGCCGGCATTGGCATTCTCACTGGTTCCGAGGTGTTCGCCGATCTTGCACTGGAGTTGGGTGCCACCGGTATCGTTCCCGGTATCGGCAACGTGGATCCCTACGGCTACGTCGCGATTCAAAAAGCGGCGGAAACGGGAGATTGGGAGACCGCACGTCGGGAGCAGGAACGCCTCATCAAGCTTTTCGAGATCGTCACGGTCGCGGACCTGAGCCGTATCGGCTTTACGGCGGGCGCGCTCGGTTCCTTCAAGATGGCGCTCTACCAGCTTGGTGTCATCGACAATCCGACAACCTGCACGCCGATGCTTCCGCTCAACGATGAGGAATCTGAGATCATCCGTCAGCACCTCGTCGATGCAGGACTCAAGCCGGTGCGCTGATGACTGCCATGTCACAGCGGCAGGCCGTAAAGGGAGTGGTGGTTGGTGCTTACGCCGCCACTCCCGGGTCCCTCAAGGGGGAGTGGAGCGGGCAGGAGGAATACCTGCGTGCTGTGCTTGACCTTGAGGGAGTCGCGGGCCTTGAAATGCCGTGGTTCCAGACTGATTTCCTTCCCGACGAAGAGGGTGCCATTGAGCTTCTCAAGGAGCGAGGTCGGCATGTGATCACCTTGGTGGCTGGCACCATGGCGAAGGCTTCCGCCAGTGGTGGCACATATGGGTTGGCATCGGATTCTGCAGAGGGACGGAAAGCGGCTCTGCGGGATATGCGGCACGTGCGCGATGTCGTCGCCGAGGTGACAGGCAGTGGGAACGGTCGCGTGATCGGCGTTGAGATCCAGTCGGCTCCGCATCCTCTGATGTCTGCTTTTTCACCCCAATACGATCCCACGTCCGCAGTGCGCTTTGCGGCACAATGCTATGCGGACTCGGTTGCGGAGATTGCGTCGTGGGATTGGTCGGGTGCGCGTCTGCTGCTTGAGCACTGCGACTCCGCTTTTGGAAAGTCTCCGCAGAAAGGACTATTGCCGCTCGATGATGAGATTGAGATCGCGCGCTCACAGGTCGTGTCACCTACGAACGTGAGCGTCGCCATCAACTGGGGACGCTCTGCTCTCGAGGGTCACCGTGCGGGGCTCGCCACAGAACAGATCGAGAGTGCCGAGCGAGCCGGCGTCCTGGGCTCAGTATTTTTGTCAGGAACCGCGGACCATGAAACCGTCTATGGTCCCGCCTGGGCAGATACTCATACGCCATTTGTGATTCCCGGGGTCGCAGATGACCCGGATTCACCCGTGATAACGACACTGCTGGATTCGCCACGGTTGCGCGCCAGTCTCGCTGCGTGCGAAAGGGCGGGGGCCATCCTCGGTCTCAAGGTTCAAAGTCCGCCGGAATTCGGGCAGAAGGAGGTGCTGGAGGAACTCCGCGAACATCTTGCTCGCCTTCGATAGTTTCAGTGGCAGAGGTGAATGATACTCACCTTGCGCTGTAGGAAGACCGCTATGCCATACTTGAGCATGAGTTCCGTCAGACGTTGAGAGAGAAGAGGGAAATTCATGAACAAGGCGCGCGTAGAAGCATTCACTGACGCGGTGGTGGCCATCATCATGACGATCATGGTCCTTGAATTCAAGACTCCAGAGAGCATGGAGTGGAAGGACATTCTCTCTCAATGGCCGTATTTGATGGCTTACTGCGTCAGCTTCCTGTTCATCGCCGTTGCGTGGTACAACCACCACTACATGTTTTCTATCGCCCGGCGCATCTCGAAGCGCATTTACTGGTCGAACAATCTCTGGCTGCTCACGATGTCTTTCATTCCCGTCGCTACCGCGTGGACGGGGCGCAACCTCATGGCGCATGCCCCAGAATACTTCTACCTCATCGTGTTCTTCCTCTGGAGCTTCGCTTACTGGTTGCTCACTCGCATGATGATCAGCGAAGCGAGTTCGCACGGCGACAAGCTCGGCGAGCAGCGGCTGCGTGCGATGTCGGCCTACCGCATCATGAATGGTTGGCGGCTCTACGTCGGCACCGCGGTGACCGCAGTGTGCGTGTGGTTCTTTCCGCCTGCCGGACTCGGTCTCACTCTCGTCGAGCTCATTTTCATGGCTATCATCACACCTTCCGATGCGGATATGCTGTGTGTCGGAGCCGAGTGAGAACCAGTGGCAGAGTAGGTCGTGGAGGAAAAGATTACTCCGCGAGGCCTCGGAGGAGCGCGACCTCATCCACGTCGTCGTCGCGGGGAGGAGTTTCGAGGACCATCGGCAGTTTCTTCAACGTGGGATTGTTGACGACTTCGCCGAAGAAGTCAACACCGAGCTCGCCTAAGCCAATCGGGGCGTGACGATCCTTGTGGGATTGGAATCCGAACTTTGAATCGTTGATATGGAGAGCCTTGAGACGGTTGAGCCCCACGACTTCGTTGAACTCGGCGAGGACGCCGGTGAGGTTCTGCAAGACGTCGTACCCCGCGTCATAAACGTGGCAGGTGTCCAACGTGACGCCAACGCGCGCGGAGACATCTGGCGCCTCGGCGTCGAGATGGGCGATGATGGCGGCCAGTTCCTCGAATTTTGAGCCGACCTCGGTGCCCTTACCTGCCATCGTCTCGAGGAGAATCTGGACGGAATCAGGTACCTGAGGCAAGACTTCCTTTAAGCCGTCGGCGATGAGGCGAATACCCGTATCCATTCCCTGCCCGACGTGGCTGCCCGGGTGAAAATTGAAGTATATGGTGCCACCTTCAGGAACTGCGGTCGCGAGGAGCTGCGCGTCCTCCTGCATGCTGGTGATAGCGAAGGCGCGTTTACCGGCGTCTTTACCCGCGAGATTGTAAACGTAGGGGGCGTGTGCAACAAGTGGGCCCCAACCCAAGGTGCGCTGTGCATCGACGAGCGGAGCTGGATCCTCACTCTTGAGTTTTTTCGACTCACGACCATAAGGGGAGCGGGGGAAGAAGGCAAAGGCAGTGTTGTCGTGCGCTTTGGCCTGCTCGACGAGGCCTCCCCAGCCGTTGGTCGTGGAGAGGTGCTGACCGAGTTTGAGGCTTCTGCCCGGGGTGCTAGCGGTGTTTGAATCTTGATTCTGAACGGCTTCTTCTGTCATGAGTCTCATTGTGGGCGATGGGGCGGAGAAAGTAAAGTGCTGCTGTGTGGAGGTACGGCTGGGCGGGTGCTTGATTTACGAATATGGGAAGTTGTCGATGCTCTTTTCGTAACTGTCTCTTTTCATGGAGGTGGTCCACATACGGAAAGATTCAATTTTGAGATTGCCTCGGGTGAAGGCAGCGGCGTTGTCGTACCATTTCACAGCCTCGATCTTGATTCTTGCCTCGTGCTGTGCTTCCTCAAGTGCAGGAATGAGATCTGTGTCTCGTGAGGCAAGGATAACAACGTCGTACTCTTGCGATTTGGCAAGGCGTACAAGCGCAAGCGCGCAGAGGACGTCAACTCCCTTTTCCTCGGGAGGAGTATCGAAGTCGATAGTGGATTCGTTATTGCGATAAGTTTTCTTATACTTCAGGGGCCTGTACGTAATGGAGCATGAATATTTGTTCTGTGACTCGCGCTCCCAGTGTGTTTTTTGTGCAAGATTCCCGGCGTAATTCCGGCGGGGATCCTGGGGGTCTGGCAATCCTCGGTATACTTCGATGCGACTGAGCGAGAAATGAACGTTTTCGTCTTTATTTGACGAGTTCTTTAAACGGATAATCTCTTCACAAAAATGGATCGGGTCGATCAAGGACTGTTGGAGATTGCCATACGGATCGAAGATTTCGTGACTTGTTAAATGGACGTTCTGGTAATCAATAACGACTGCGACCTTTTTGTCGAGCATGAGCGATTCCTTAACGTATAAATAAACCCTGCCAATCCTTTCGGATGACAGGGAACTATGCCGCAAGTTTACCATATCTATTCTGTGACGAAAATCGTTGAAAGTATTAAAAGTCAAAAGTGCCCCCGGCCGGATTCGAACCGGCGACACGCAGATTAGAAGTCAACTGCTCTATCCCCTGAGCTACGGGGGCGCACGTCACTATTGTAAGCGAAGCTCGGACGTGTGACGGATGCGACCACAGTCAGCCGCGTCGCCTCCGAGACATCGACGCTGCTGCAACTCCTCCAACGCAGAGCAGCACAATCATCCACGGCAGAACCTTCCACATGTGTCCGCGCAGCCAGATCATCGCGGCGGCCGCGCCTACTGTCTGGGCCTTTGCGCTATCTGCTGCGCTGGTCCCGCCGCCCCACAGACCTGACAGCCCACCAAGGCCGCCGCTCGAGCTGCCCGAGCTTCCCGCCACGCCATCCTGAGACGTGTCGTTTTCCGCCGCGAGCAACTCGGCTTTGTGCGCCTTTTCCCACGCGGCCGAAGTTTCGATACGGTAAGCGGGGAACGTGACGTGGCTGGCGTTACTCGTGCCGTAACCGTCCACTGTCACGCGATACTTGGCGTTGCGTGACAGGCCGGTAATCGTCAACGTGGTGCCGGACGCCCCAATGCTCGCGGACCGCGTCTCATCGCTCGTCTGCGACGTGACATTTGCCGTGAGCCCGCCCAACTTCTCCGCGACGGTGGCACCCGCTGACGTCTGCGCTGCAATGTCACGCAATGCAGAAACATCAAGAGTCAGGCTCGCCGTGGTACCTGGGTCTGTCTCAGTTCCCACGCGGCCAGCGGCACGCACTCCGACCCCACAGACATCAACCGCTCGGCCAATCGACGTGGTTGTGTGCTCCTGCGCGATGGCTGTTTCGTAGGTGAGGTTCGATTCGGCGGTATCCGGAGTCCACAGGCCCAGCGCCTTCAGGAATTGTCGCGACATCACCAGCTGCCCGTTGTATCCGGGATGCAGGGCGTTACCCATGAGGATCTGGTTGACGCCCCTGTTCGCGTAACCCGTCGGGCGCGCAATGAGCCACGGATACGTGCGGCTCAGCTTCTGCCATTGCGTGAACTGATCGATATAAATCAACGATGAATCCTGGTCGGCCACTTTCTTCATGGCAGCGACGTAGGGCTTCACTTGCCGGGAACGGTCGCCGGGAGTCGGGCTGCGCAGAACGATCAGCGCGTGCGGATTGACGTCCTTGATGTCTGTGATGAGGGTGCGCAGGTTGCGCGCGAAGTGCGCCGGAGTCATGCCGGGGTAGACGGAGTCGTTGGTGCCGATCATGAGGGCTACCACATCTGGCGAGTATGCGTTGAGCCTTTGATTGATGTTCTGCAACGTCTGCGTCGTCGTGGTGCCGGCCACGGCCGTGTTCAGGACGACGTCGCGGGTGCGGCCCAGCTCTCCCTTGAGATACTTTTCGACGGTTTGAGATATCGAGTCGTGGCCCTTGGTGTACGCCTCGCCGTGGGTGATGGAGTCGCCCATGAACAGCCACGTGAGTGGCTTTTTCGACTTCAGCTTCTTCTCGAGTGCGGGCACTGGGTGGATGGCGGCGGACTGAGGGCTCTCGCTTGAAGATTTTCCGCCGATGCTTCCGCTGACAGAGGTGAGTTGAGTCGCTCCGTCCGCGGACCGCACGGTGAGATTCCACGTGGTTGATTTATCGGAGCTGACGCCAGGTATATTCCGCAGGGTGATTGTTCTCGAGGTGAGAGGGCCAGAGAGGCGGTATTTTGCATCGGAACCGACGATCACGGGTGCAGTGCTCTTGGCGACGTCGAGAGAATAAGACCATGCATGCGAGTCGGCGTCCACAGCGATCGACTGTGGAAGGGTGATCGTGATGGAATCGCGCTGAACACTCGTCAGCGGGGCAATGCGGCGGTAGTGCGTGGGATGGGCGACCTCAGTGCGCGAGATGTCGAGATCGCTGGTGGTGAAAGAATCTTGTGCTTTTGCGGTGGCGCTGAGGCTCGCGATGAGGTGACGTGCGATTGCGAGGTGCCCCGCCGCATTGAGGTGGCCTGTGGAATCTTCGTCGTGCAAGCGGAAGGCGCGTGAGCTCTTCGTCGCGGAGTAATGATCGACGAAGACGATGCGCTTGTAGCCCTTCTTCGCCTTGTACGACGCGATGACCGCGCTCGCCGCCTGTGAGTAGAGCCGAGCGTTGTGATCGCAAATCGTGGCGGCACAAGAGGGTGCGGTCTGAATGACGACGAAACCGTGGTGGAGTCTCAGGGCAAGCGATTTTTTAATGAGGGAACGAAGGTCTTTCGAGAATTTCTTGATGCCCTTGGCGCCCCGAGCTGTGTCTTCCGGACCGATCATGTAGTCGATGTATTTAGGACCCAGCGGCGTGACGACGTCGGTGAAGTCTGCGACCACGTCGTGGAGAGTGGTACCCGCGCTCGCTGTGTTGGTGATGTAGCGCTGCATCTGCGCCACCACTTTTTCTGACGGCATCGTCGAGTCCGAGCTGTGGCGGGGCAGTGCCCAGCGGATGTATTCCTCAAATTGACTGACGTAGTTGCGCACCCCGCGAGTTTGGGAGAACCCGCCTTCCACGTTGGCACCGCCCACGAAAACCCAGGTGTTGGCGATTGAACTGTCGAACATCTCCGAAATGGAACTGCCCGACGCCGAAGGTGTGGCAGCTAAAGTGGTCGATGTGTCTGCACTCGCCGCCTGAGCTTGAGGAGCATGAAACGCGGATACAGAAGACACGAGCACGAGCGCAGTGGTGATGAGAGCGAGCAGACAGGTGAGGAATATCGTCCTGACCCGAGGTCGCCTCAATCGCATCGTGTACATCCTTTCCCTCAGCACCTTTCACAGCATAGCGTGCCGGGGTGGGGTGTGGCAGTGAAAGGAAAGGTTCGAAAGTGACTCACGCCACGACAATCTTGGCTCCGGTGCGGTGCGAAATGTAGCGCGCCAGGCGGCTGAGAAGGTAGTTGATGACGATGTAAATGACTGCGGTAACCAGGTAAACCGGCACCAGCGAGTTGTAATTGGAAATGAGAACCTTGGCGTTTTGCATCATCTCGGGGTAGGTCACGACATAGCCGAAAGTGGTGTCCTTGACGACCACCACGAGCTGTGTGACCAGGGTCGGCACGACGTAGCGGATCGCTTGGGGCAGAACGATGCTGCGGAAGGACTGGCCTCGCGAGAGTCCCAGCGAAATTGCGGCTTCGTTCTGACCGCTCGGAACGGCGTTGACCCCTGAACGGAACACCTCGGCGAGGACGCCTGCGGCGTTGAAACTGATCGGGATGGTGACCATCCAATAGGTACTGACATCGACGCCCCACGTCGGGAGCACGAGGAAGAAGAAATAGATGAAGAGCAGGCTCGGTACGCCGCGAGCGACCTCGATAATGGCGGTACTGATCCAGCGGAGGGGGGCGAAGGTGCTGACGCGCCCGCTCATGAGGAGCAGGCCTCCCGCGATCGCAAGAATACCGGCAACCACTGCCACCGACAGCGTTCCCAACAGGCCGCTTCCGATGAAGGCCCACGTGGTCCAGGCTCCGAAGAAAGACCAATATTGCGCGTCGAGCTGGCCCGACAGAGCGAACTGACGGTAGATCACATACAACAGGCCGAGCAGTGCCAGTATCGAAAGGGTAGTGCCGATCCGGATCCAGCGACGAGCCTTGGGACCGGAAACCTCAAACAGGACATCCTGAGTGGTCGGTGGGGTTGAGCGGCGTGTGCGCATTGAGAAAGAAGTCACCGTGCGATCCTCACTTTCTTGTCAATGGCCGCGCCCACGGCTGCGATGATGAGGGCACTACCGAGGTAGAGAACGGCGGCGAGGGCGAAAGTGAGAATGCCGCCCGCCTCCGCGTTGTTGATCTTGGCGACAAGGCCCGTCAGATCGAGGCTGGTGACGGGAATCTGCGAGGCCAGTGAGGAGCTGAGCATCACGGCGATGAGGAGACTCGTCATCGGTTGGACGACTGAGCGCAGCGCCTGGGGAATGACGATGGTGGTTATGATGGCCGTGAAGCCAAGACCCAAGGAGCGCGCAGCCTCAATTTGGCCGACCCCAATCGTGTTGATGCCGGTGGAGAGATTCTCGCAGGCAAAGGCGGAGCAGATGATGATCAGCGCAACGATGACTGAGGGTTCGTAGTCGAAGGTGATATGTAAATACGGCAGCGCGAAGACGATAAAAATCAGCAGGGACAGTCCCGGAATGTTACGGAAGACCTGTACGTAGAATTCCACGGCGAGCCGCAGCGGTTTGATGGGGGAGACGCGCAGAACCGTCAGAACAAGAGCGAGAAGAAACCCAAAGATGAAGCCTATCGCCGTCAGCCGCCAGGTGGTGGCGAGAGAACTGAGAAACTGTGCCCCGTAATTGGACACAAGATACCCGACGCTCATGCGCCCTCCTTACCCAATCCAACACTTACCAATCAGAATCGAGGCACTCAGTCACTCC
>JALCOX010000037.1 GCA_022649925.1 Bifidobacteriaceae bacterium
GCTGGATGAGGCCGCCGCCGATGGCCGTCGTAGTGGAGACCGCCTGGCCGGCGAAGTCAGTGATCCACGACGTCTGAATGCTCGACGCGATGGTGGAGCCCAAATCGCTGAGATTTGGCAGCTTCCATGGCGTGTTCTGCGCCACGAAGTCGGCGAGATTGTTATAGACATCTGGTGCGCTCTGCACCAGGCCGATGATCTGGGTGACGAAGAGCGATCCGAAAAGCGTGAACAGTCCCAAGATGACGAGAATGACGATGATCCACACAATGCCTGCCGCCGCACCGCGTTTCCACCCGTGACGAATGAGGAAGAGAATCGCGGGCTCCATCGCGAGTGCAATGAAGACACAAATGACCAGATCGAGCGCAATCCAGCTGACACTGCCCCACGAATTCCAAATGAAGATCGCCGCAAAAACTGTAACGACACCCATGACAAGGGCACGTCCCAGCCACTCCGGCGGACGTTTGGGGTCTCCTCTATCGGGGAAAACTCTTCCGATGTCGTAGCGCTTCTCGGTTTCTTCCATGACCATCATTATCCGTATCAATACTGACAAGTAGGACTGTTTTTCACCGGGCTCGCGCTCGACCCAGCGAGTCCGCACGAAATCTCCGCCACCGCGCCGATAAAACCTACGCTAGCGTAACTATCAACCCGTACCTCTATCCTTGGAGGCATGCTATCTGTTTCGATTGTTATTCCGGCGTGGAACGAAGCCGAACGTATCGCCGATTGCCTTACCAACGCAACGCGCCAGACGATGGCCCCTCACGAGGTCATCGTCGTCAACAACAACTCGACCGACGACACGGTTGGCGTGGTCAAGCGTTTCATCGCCGATAATCCGCAGGCCAACATCAAACTCATGAGCCAGAACGAGGAACAAGGGCTCATCCCCACTCGTAACTACGGTCTCAATCACGCCACAGGCGACGTCGTAGGTCGCATCGATGCCGATACGATGCTCAAGCCCGACTGGGTCGAGGTCGTCTCCGGAATCTTCACCGAAGACGAGGAGGCAATGGGAGCCACCGGCCCCATGGTCTATTACGATATGCCAGCAAAATCCTTCAGTCTCAAGGGTGACAACAAAATTCGTCAGCGCGTCTTCAAGTCTGACGGACGCACGCTGCTCTTCGGCTCGAATATGGCGTTGCGCCGAACCGCCTGGGAGAAACTCGCCAACGAGGTCTGCCGCGACAAGGCGGACGTGATGCACGAAGACATCGACATCTCGCTGCACATGGCCGGCCGCGATATGAAGACCGTCTATTCACCGCGCATGATCGCCGGTATGAGCGCCCGGCGCATGGACACGTCGCTGCCGAGTTTCCTGCGCTACATGAAGCGCTTCAAGAACACTTTCGACGCCCATCCTCAGCACTCGCGCAAAGTGAAGCCCGAATACATCTTCACTGCGCTTTACCCCGTGCTGCACGCCTGGTTCCCCGTGTACCAAAAGTATCTGCAGATGAGAGATGTCAACCCCGCGGAACGCATCTGGATCAAAGAACAGATGCAACTCATCGAAGAGGACAAGCTCGAGGACATCTCCACCTATGAGGACAGTCTCGCCGATGCGGATGGACGGGACGCCTCGAAGGACGGATCTGGATCAGAAAAACCGCAGCAGTAGATCTCAACCGACTGGCTTTGCGCCCATATACCCAGTTGGGATCCGCTGTTGCGGCGAAGAATTCAGACTGACCAGACGAGGTCAGTCGGCCTGTCAGTCGGCCTGCTTCCAGGTTTTGACATCGATGTGATGCTCGGGATTTGCCTGCCATGCCTTCCACGCAGATTCGACGATCTCCTCCACGTTGTACTTGGCGTGCCAGCCCATTTCCTCATTGATGCGCTTGGGGCTGCCGATGAGCTTCGGCGGGTCTCCCGCACGACGCTCCTCAATTGCTTCGGAGAACGGAAGGCCAGTGACCTTCTTGATCTCATCGACAATTTGACGCACCGAAGTGCCCTCGCCAGTTCCGACGTTGAATGCGTCATACTTGCGCTCGTCGCGATCCAGATAGTTGATGGCGGCGAGGTGAGCGTCGGCCAGGTCAACCACGTGAATGTAGTCGCGCACGCAAGTGCCGTCGGGCGTCGGATAATCAGCTCCGAAGATCGCCGGAGCCTTGCCCTGCTTGAGACGGTTGAAGACCATCGGCACCAGGTTGAGGATTGCAGGATCCTCAAGTTCCACGGGGCCGCAGCCGGCGACGTTGAAGTAGCGCAACGCGCAGAAGCGAATGCCGAAAGGCTTCTCACACGCCCGCGCCATCCATTCGCCGAACAGCTTGGTCTGCCCGTAAGGGTTAATCGGCAGCATGGGGACAACATCTTCAGGGACCACATCGACCGGCGGTTCTCCGTATGTCGCAGCCGAGCTTGAAAAGACGAGCTTCTTGACACCCGCATCCTTCATCGCCTGGAGCACATTGAGCATTCCATTGAGGTTCTGCTGGTAGTACCACAGCGGCTTCTCGACAGATTCTCCCACCTGCTTGCGGGCTGCGAAGTGAATGACCGTGTCAACGTCGTAATCAAGCATCGCCTGGGCGAGCACCTTGTCGGCTCCCGGGGCTGAAACATCTTGGAAGATGAGATGCGAGTCGCCGATGCGAGTTTTCTTGCCGTAGCTCAGGTCGTCCACGACGACGACTTTCTCACCCTTCTCGTGAAGTGCATTCACAACGTGTGCGCCGATGTAACCACATCCGCCCGTCACCAAAACAGTCATGACATCCCTTTCGTTAAGCCCCTATAGAGCACTCTCGTGCAGCCTTCTTACGATGCAAGTATAACACTAATTGTTCGTTTTTGTCATATTTTGTTATGTCGTGTGCGAATGTGCGTCCTCAACCGTCCTTATTGTTTCCATGAGCGACACGAGCACGACATACGTTTGCCCAAATCAAGGACTTCACGTATTATCTATGAGGCTTGCCCCCGTCGTCTAATGGTTAGGACATCAGACTTTCACTCTGACAACGAGAGTTCGATTCTCTCCGGGGGTACCACTCAAAAGGTGTTGCTTCAATGCAACACCTTTTTTTCATCTCAATTTCACTTCATGAGCGGATTTCGCATCTGATGTGCAGATTTCTCTTGCGCTCCCCTATGTAGGAGCACTTTTACGCGCGATTCTGGCAATCAAGCACCACGTCACCGATTATTTCCGCACATCAGATGCGAAATCCGCACATCAGATCAGTCCCAGACGCTTAAAAGCGTGTGCAAAGCCGTCCTCGTCGACGTGATCAGTCTCCATATCCGCAAGGGACTTAATCAGCGGCGTTGCATTGCCCATCGCGACACCATAATCCGCCGCCCGGAACATTTCAGCGTCGTTTTCACTGTCGCCGATTGCCACAAAACGAGCGTCGTCTGCGCCCAAGAATTTCCGCAGCCGTCGCATGGCACTCCCCTTGCTCACTCCCGCGGCAGTGATCTCACCGTTGCTTGGGTGCTCGGCGTCGAGGGATCCATCCACAACAGTGAGTTGGTCCCCAAATTTTTCTCTGAATTCTTGCGCCATTCCGGGCTGCGGCGCGCTGAAGAGTCCCTTGAGAACGTCGTCGATCTCCTCATTCGGATTTGCGAAAGTGCGCCAACCTCGCGGCAATTCTTCAACATCTGGTCGAACTGCTTGATGCAATTCCTCCAATAAACCCGCGTCTCCCCACACGCCGCGACTTGCTTGCCACAAATATTCAAAACCGTTATCACGGAAATACTTCATGAGCTCGCGCACCTGGACCTGAGGAATTGGATCCTCGAAGAGCTGCTTCGAGCCCCACGAAACGGATCCACCCGAAGCCGAAACCACTCCGTCAAAACCAATCGACAGCAGCGACGGTAGAAGTTCGGGCAGCGAACGACCCGTGCTCAGCACCAACTTGTTTCCGTTCGCTCTCGCCCGCACGCACGCATCACGCGCGGAGTCCGGCACTACTTTTGACGTATTGACCAGAGTTCCATCGATGTCGATAAAGACGAAGGTCTCGCCCTTCTTCCCCAATACCGCAGCATCGAGCACCATGAACAGCCTCCAACTCGTAACAATTCTTCACCACAGACAACATTCAGCCTAACAAGTGGTGCGGCACTTGCTCAGCGAACGAAAGTCGACGCAGCCCCGAGGATGGAGCTGAAGCAAAGACGCGCTGGCATATCTCGAAAAATACGAAATAATTCTCGAATTTTTAGGTTTCACTCATATGTGAGCTAAATCACGCGCTAAGATAATAAACGTTACGAACCCTAGAAAAGTTCGAATGCATAAACCACTATGTTCAAAGGAGAGTCATATGGTCTACAGGATGATCTTGAACCAGAATGCGTACTTCGGGCGCGGCGCCATCAAGGAAATTCCCGGCGCAGCAAAGGCTCGCGGCTTCAAGAAGGCCTTCATCGTCACAGATCCGGTTCTGGCAGACCCCAAGGTCGGAACCGCCAAGAAAGTCACCGACGTCCTCGACGCGGCAAACATTCCCTACGAGGTTTTCACCAACGTCAAGCCCAACCCGCCAGTTGAGTGCATCAAGGATGGCGTGAAGAAGTTCGCCGACTCCGGCGCCGACTTCCTCATCGGCCTGGGCGGCGGATCCCCACAAGATACCTGCAAGGGCATCGGCATTGTCACGGCAAACCCCGAGTTTGCAGACGTCTTGAGCCTCGAAGGCGTGGCGGACACAAAGAACCCCTCCGTCCCGATCTTCGGCGTGCCCACCACCGCAGGAACCGCCTCCGAGACGACCATCAACTACGTCGTCACCGACACTGCCAAGAAGCGCAAGTTCGTGGCCGTCGACCCTCACGACATCCCCGTCGTCGCCTTCGTCGATCCTGATCTCACCGACGGTATGCCCCGCGGACTCAAGGTCGCCACCGGACTCGACGCCCTCACCCACGCCATTGAGGGATACATCACCCCCGGCGCATGGGCACTGTCCGACACGTTAAGCCTCAAGGCAATTCAGATGATTGCCAAGAACCTCGCAAAGTCCGCTGACGGAGACGTCGAGGCTGGCGAGCAAATGGCGTACGCCTCCTACATCACCGGCATGGCATATTCCAACGTCGGCCTCGGTCTGGTCCACGGCATGGCGCACCCACTCGGCGGCCGCCTCAACGTGGCACACGGCGTCGCAAACGGAATCCTGCTGGCCCCCGTCATGGAATACAACAAGGACTTCTCGGGCGAAAAGTACCGCGACATCGCCGCAGCCTTCGACCTCAAGGACGCCTACACCGGTGACCTCGAGACCGTCCGCGAAGAAGCAGTCCAGGCCGTGCACAAGCTCACCGTCGACCTGAAGAACCCGACGAAGATCTCCGAAGTTGGCGCAACCGACGCAGATCTCGACCCGCTCTCCGCAGACGCACTTGCCGACGTGTGCACGCCGGGCAACCCCCGCAAGGCGACACTCGAGGACATCAAGGCCCTGTACACGAGCCTGATGTAGCAGGTGTAGCAGCGGGGAGAAGTCGACAAATCGTCAACTTCTTCAGCTCCTAGACAAAAGGGACTACCTGTCGAAAGATAGGTAGTCCCTTTTCGTATCGTCGCGCTATCGTAGATCGGTAGTGACGCACGTCACATTTGACGTTCGCGTTGCCACCCGACATTCACGATTCAAGGAGAAACCCCATGGTCAATGTCACCTACTTCAATCAGAACGCATTCTTCGGACGCGGCGCCATCAAGGAAATTCCCGGCGCGGCCAAGGCGCGCGGTTTCAAGAAGGCCTTCGTCGTCACCGATCCCACCCTCGCAGATCCCAAGGTTGGAACCGCCAAGAAAGTCACCGACATTCTCGAGGCAGCGGGCATCGCCTTTGAACTCTTCACCAACGTCCGTCCCAATCCGCCCGTCGAATGCATCAAGGATGGGGTCGCAAAGTTCAAGACCTCCGGCGCCGACTTCCTCATCGGCCTGGGCGGCGGCTCACCCCAAGACGTGTGCAAGGCCATCGGCATCATCATCGCCAACCCCGACCGCGAGGATGTGCTGAGCCTCGAGGGCATCGCCAATACGAAGAACCCCTCCGTTCCGATCTTCGGCGTGCCCACCACCGCAGGAACCGCCTCCGAGACAACCATTCACTACGTCGTCACCGACACCGAGCACAAGCACAAGTTCGCCTCGGTCGACCCTCACGACATCCCCATTGCAGCCTTCGTGGACCCTGATCTCACCGATGGCATGCCCCGCGGTCTCAAGGTCGCCACCGGACTCGACGCCCTCACCCACGCCATCGAGAGCTACATCACCCCAGGTGCATGGGCACTGAGCGAAGCACTCTCCCTCAAGGCGATCGACATCATTGCAGCGTCCCTTGCCAAGTCGACAGAGGGGGACAAAGAGGCCGGCGAGCAGATGGCCTACGCCTCCTACATCGCTGGCATGGCCTTCTCGAACGTCGGCCTCGGTCTGGTCCACGGCATGGCGCACCCGCTCGGTGGCCGCCTCAACGTGGCCCACGGCGTTGCAAATGGAATTCTGCTTTCCACGGTCATGGAGTACAACAAGGACTTCACCGGCGAGAAGTACCGCGACATTGCGGCAGCCTTCGGAGTCGACGACGCGAAGACCGGTGACCTCGAGACCGTTCGCGAAGAGGCAGTCCAGGCCGTCCATCACCTCGCGGTGAGCCTGGGCAACCCCACCACCATCTCCGAAGTCGGCGCGACCGACGCCGATATCGACGCGCTCGCCCACGACGCCTTCACAGACGCCAACACACCGGGTAACCCCCGCAAGGCGACACTTGAGGACATCGTGGCCCTGTATCGCTCACTGATGTAGCGAGTGGGATTCAGTGGAGGAATCTGGCGGTCTCCCCCGCTGAATCAGTATTTAAGATAACCGCTGTGATCGGCGTTGAGAAGGACGATGTCCTCGCCCTTCTCACGTCGCTGCTCCACGCGCCTTTCGCCCCATTCGGACATGGGGACAAGGACGCACCTCAGACTCTTTCCCATTTCCGTCAGCGAATATTCGACTTTCGGCGGAACTTGCGGATACACGGTGCGGCGAACGATGTCGTCACGCTCCAGCTCCCTCAATTGCTGGGTCAGCATTTTTTGCGTGATTGAGGGAATGAGACGGCAGAGTTCCCCTGGTCGTTGCGGCCCGTTGCCCAGATGGCACAGGATGAGCGGCTTCCACTTTCCGCCGATAGCTTCAAGCGTCACCTCAATCCCCATGTGATATTTCGTGGTCATAATCCTCCAATGACGCATTTCTTACTTTTTAGTGCCTACTGAACTTAAAAGTGGGTACTGGTGAAAAAATCTCTTAGCAATAATCATACAGGTATGCGGCTTCGCAGGCCATGCCTCGCCCAGCGCAGAGAATTCAATTTACTTACCCCAGATTTTGGGAAATGCAGAGAAACTCAGAGGAACAATGAACTTCAATTTTCTTGACTCGTACTCATTCGCCAACGGTCTCACGCTCAAAAACAAGGTCGTGATGTCCCCCATGACCACCCAATCCAGCTTCTTCAACGGCATGGTGAGCTCCGACGAGATCAATTACTACGCGACTCGTAGCGGAGGCCCCGGCATGATCATCACGGGTGTCGCGAACGTGAGCGACCTCGGCAAAGGTTTCGAGGGTGGGCTCTCCGTCGCACACGACTCCATGATTCCAGGTCTCACCAGGGTGGCAGCCGCTATCCACCGCGACGGGTCCAAGGCCGTTCTCCAGATCTTCCACGCGGGCAGAAAGTCCAACAGCCGCATTCTGCGCGGCCACGCTCCTCAAAGCGCCAGCGCCATCGCCGCCGAATATCCGCAGGATTCCGAGGTACCCGAGGCCTTGAGCGACGCCGAAATTCAGCAGATTATTGAAGATTTCGCCCAGGCGACGCGACGCGCCATTGCCGCCGGATTCGACGGCGTCGAACTGCATGGAGCGAACACCTATCTGCTTCAGCAGTTTTTCTCTCCCAACTCGAATCAACGGACCGATAAGTGGGGAGGAGACCGTGCCGCTCGTATGAGCTTCGCCCTCGCCGTCATTGCGGCCGTGCGCTCTGCCATCAAAGAGGCGAACCCCTCCCGTCCCTTCGTGATGGGATACCGCATCTCCCCTGAAGAGATCGAAAGTCCAGGAATTCGACTCGCCGATTCCCTCTTCTTCGTCAACCAAATTCGAGACCTCGTCGACTACGTTCACCTCTCGATGGGCAGCTACGAACGCACCTCGCTCAACGACCCCTCGGACACCGAACCACTGCTGAAGAAATTCTCGGAGGCCACACGCGGACACACACCGCTGATCGGGATCGGATCCGTCGAGGCTGCGAACGACGCACAGGCAGTGCTGGACGGCGGTGCGGACCTCGTCGCCATCGGCCGCGAGCTCATTCGCGAACCACGTTGGGTTCAAAAGGTTGCCGCGGGAGACTTCTCGAGCATTCGGACCTCGTTGAGCGCTGCGGACATGGAGGAGTTGGTGATTCCCTCCGTCATGCGCGAATACCTGGTGGAATCATTTGGATCGGTGATGCACTTTGCGTCGGAGAACACCGCTCCACGAGAAACCTCTACGTCCACTCAGTACAAAAACACGCTGGCACCGATGGAGGGCTTCGAGAAGAAGCTCTAAAGTCTCCCCTCACCCTCAACTCTCCATAGTCCCCACAGCCGCATGAAATATCCGCGGCGGTGGGGACTATTTCTGTCGCTTATGCACTTTTCCACAGTTGCGAGGCCCAGTCTCACACTCACCCCGCGCCTCAGGCATACTTCTCTCAAGACGATCGTCACCGCCAACGACCGAGGAAGGAGAAATCCCGTGGATTATCAAACCCATATCGTAGAGACCGCTGGGCCCCAGCCGTATTTCGCGCGCTCGCCAATTTCTCTCTCGCAGTTGCGTGCTCGCCGACTGGAGCTGCTGAGAAAAAGAAATTTCACAGTCATCAAAAGAATTCTCGATGAGCAGAGAAGGCCACCTTCACCCCCGTCAGGCCCGACTCATCCCGAGATTCACAGACGCACCCGGCAAGCACCCGGCGGCGACGAATCGCTCAGCCCTCTGAGGTAGGGCTGCGATGCATCAGCCACCCGCGATTGGGAAAATGTATCCTGCAGGATATAATTTTGTGTCAGAGGTACAAACATCTCTACGCTTTGACGCCTGACTCACTCATCTCAAAGATCCCCGAGGTCGAGTCACCATCGAGGCGCGAATACGAATGATCCAGAAGCAGCAAAGACTCATCAGAGATTACCGACACCTCGGCGGCGGAATCTACGAAATGAGATTCTTTACCGGTCCCGGGTACAGGGTGTCCGCCAGCATGCAGGAGGGCCATATTCTCCTTCTCCTCGCCGGCGGCACCAAGAAGCATCAATCACGCGACATCGCCGAAGCGCGTGCGCTCGCGAAGGAGTTTGCCAATGCCACCGACAGCACATGAATGGCGAGTCGAGGACTACCTCAAAGATCCCGATGAACAACTGATGTATCTCCAAGAGATGAGCAAAAGTGGGGACCCCGTCATGATTCAAACGGCCCTAGGCAATATTGCCCGCGCTCGCGCAAGCGGCATGACCGACATCTCTAAAAAGGCCGGAGTCGGCAGAGAGTCACTCTACAAATCACTCAGCTCATCCGGCAATCCCTCATTCGCAACGGTTCTCAGAGTGGCGCAAGCTCTGGGATTTGAATTCACCGCGAAGCGCAAGGCAGCACGCTGACTGAAGTGCGCTTGAATCGCGGTAGACGCACCGAGGCCCTGGCCGACGAGCGCAGCACCTCCGCTGGCAACCTCAGGAAGCACGCCCTACGCAGGCGTCTGGAACTGGCTGTTATACAGATCGGCATAGAAGCCGTTGCGCGTCAGCAGATCCTCGTGCGTTCCACTTTCGATGATGTCTCCGTCCTTCATGACGAGGATGAGGTCCGCGTCGCGAATGGTGGAGAGGCGGTGAGCGATGACGAACGACGTGCGTCCAACGGTGAGGTCATCCATCGCCTTCTGTACCAACTGCTCGGTGCGAGTATCCACGGAGCTGGTCGCCTCGTCGAGAATGAGCAGCGGCGCGTCCTGAATCATGGCGCGCGCGATGGTGAGCAGCTGCTTCTGCCCCTCCGAGAGGGTGGTTCTGTCGTCAAGAACGGTGTCGTAGCCCTGCGGGAGCGTGCGGATGAAGTAGTCGAGCCCGACGGCTTTGCAGGCGGCCTCGATCTGTTCGTCAGTCACGTTCTTTTTGGAATACGCCAGATTCTCGCGGATGGTTCCGTCGAAGATCCATGCGTCCTGGAGCACCATGCCAAACTGCTCATGAACGTTGGAACGGGGAACGGAATCCGTCGGGATGCCGTCGAGGAGAATTCTGCCGCCGTTGAGGTCGTAGAAGCGCATGAGCAAGTTGACGATGGTCGTCTTGCCCGCACCCGTCGGGCCCACGATGGCCACCTTCTGCCCCGCCTTCACGCTCGCCGAGAAGTCCTTGATGACGGGCTTGCCGGGGACGTAACTGAAGTTGACGTGCTCAAATTCGACGGCACCGCGTACATCGCTCAGCTGCCGCGCTTTACCTGATTCGTCGCCAAGCTCGGGTTCGGCGAGGAAGGTGAATACGCGCTCTGAAGCGGCGGCCGTGCGCTGGAGGTTGTTAAAGACCTGGGCGAACTGGCTCAGCGGCTGCGTAAAGAGGCGGATATACATCATGAAGGCAACGATGACGCCGAAGCTGATGGTGCCGTTCATCGCGAGCGCCGCGCCGACCACGCACACCACCACGTAGCCGAGGTTACCGACGAAGGTCATCAACGGCATCATGAGTCCGGAGAGGAATTGAGATTTCCACGCAGAGGAGTACAAATCCTCGTTGATCCCCTCAAAGATGCGGCTCGCCTGAGCCGAAGCGTTGTACGCCTTGACGACGTTGTGACCAGAGTAGACCTCATCCACGTGCCCGTTGATGGCTCCCAGATCCTTCTGCTGGGCGACAAAGTACTTCTGAGATCTCGAGGTGATGAGCAGCATCAGACCGAAGCCGACAATGACCGAAGCGATGGCGGCAAGTGTCATGATCCAGTTGTTGTAGAACATCATGACGAGCGAACCGATGAACATGGTCACCGCCGAGATCAACGTTCCCAAGCTCTGATTGAGCGTCTGGCTGACGGCGTCCACGTCGTTGGTGACGCGGGAGAGCACGTCGCCGTTGGAGTTTGAGTCGTAGTAGCGCAGGGGCAACCTGTTGATCTTGCTAGAGATGTCGGACCGCATCTTTTGCGAGATGCGTTGGGTGACGACCGCCATGATCTGGCTTTGCACCATGTTGAGGAGGAAGGAACCCGCGTAGAGGAACACGAGGAGCCACGCGATGTTCACCACAGCGCTCATGTCGATGCTACCGAGGATCGGCTGGCCCTTCACCAGTGCGGGCAGCCCGTGTGAGATCTCGTTCGTCATGTCCTTGAGCATGTCAGGGCCCACGATTTGGAGAACGGTTCCGATGGCGGCAATCACCATCGACACGACGATTGCCGGCATCCACCGCTTCATGTATTTGACGAGTTTGGAGATGGCAGAGCCAAAGTCGTTCGCCCGCTCACCCGAGCCAGTCATGTGACCTCCTGGGCCGTGCATCGACGGTCCCGCGGGGCGAGTTTTAGTTGCAGAAGTTGCGTTTGACATGATGTTATTTTCCCGTCTTTTCCAACTCTTCGGCGCTCAGCTGCGACAGGGCGATCTGGCGATACACGTCGTTTGAGGCGAGCAATTCGCGGTGCGTTCCCTTGCCGACGACCTTGCCGTCGTCGATGACGATGATCTGGTCAGCGTCCATGATCGTCCCGATGCGCTGGGCCACGATGAGGCTCGTGACACCCTGAGTCTGTTCCTTCAGCGCCTTGCGCAATACCTTGTCGGTCTTGTAATCCAGTGCCGAGAAGGAATCGTCGAAAATATAGATTTCCGGCTTGCGATACACGGCGCGCGCAATGGAGAGGCGCTGCTTTTGCCCACCAGAGACGTTCTGCCCGGACTGCGCGATCGGCGCATCGTAGGTATCGGGCATCTTAGAGACGAACTCTTCCGCCTGCGCAATGCTCACGGCGTTTTCGATCTGGGTTTCGGAGCGTTGTGGGGCATCCTGACCGAAGGCGACGTTGCTCGCCACACTGCCCTGGAACATGACCGCTTTCTGCGGAACGTAACCGATCTTCTTGGTGAGTGCATCGTGCGAATAATCCTTGACGTCAATTCCGTCGATGCTCACCGACCCCTTGCTCGCGTCGTAGAAACGCGGCACGAGATTGATCAGCGACGACTTGCCCGAGCCGGTCGATCCGATGAAGGCGACTGTCTCTCCCTTCTTGGCGGTAAAGCTCACATCGTCGAGCACGTAGTCCGCGGCGTCGGGGTATTTGAAACTCACATGGTCGAAGCGAACGGTGCCCTCAAGGCCGGGCTTGCCGCTCTGTGCGGTCCCGTCGATGATGGTGGGTTCAGTGTCGAGCACCTCGTTGATGCGCTGAGCCGACACCTGCGCACGCGGCAGCAAAATGAACATCATCACTACCATCATGAAGGCCATGATCACCTGCATTGCATAGGAGGAGAAGACCACCATGTTGGAGAAGAGTGTGAGTCTGTCGGCCAGACCTGCGGAGTTGATGAGCGCGGCTCCGATCCAGTAGATGGCGAGGTTCAACCCGTTCATGACGAGGCTGATCGTCGGGAAGATGATGGCCATTCCTCGACTCGTGAAGAGCTGTGTATTCGTCAGATCGTCGTTGGCGTCGTCGAATTTGCCCTCCTGGTAGCCCTCGGCGTTATAAGCGCGCACCACGCGCAATCCCGTCAGGTTTTCGAGGGCGACGCGGCTGAGATTATCCGTCAGAGTCTGCACTCTCCTGAACTTGGGGACAACCAGAGCGAGAAGGACCGCGAACATCACCAGCAGGATCGCTGCGGCAACCCCGGTGGCGATAGTCCAGTCGAGTCCCTTACCCGCGATTTTCACAATCGCCCAGACCGCGGTGATTGGCGCCTTGATGATGATCTGGAGACCCATGACGATGAGAAGTTGAATCTGAGTGACGTCGTTGGTGGAGCGGGTGATGAGGCTCGCCGTCGAGAAGCGATTGATCTCCTCCATAGAGAAGGAGTCGACCTTCTTGAATTGCAGCGAACGCAGCGTCTGCGAGAACGAGGCCGCAATGCGGGAGCTGAAGAGCGCCACCAGAACGGTGGCCACCAAGCTACCCAGCGCGCAGAGGAGCATCTGCCCTCCGGCCTTCCACACGTCGATCATCTCCGAGCCTGGAGTCTCCACCAAGGTCGTGATTTTGGACATGTAATCGGGAAGCTTGAGGTCAAGCCACACCTGGACCACTACGAACACCAGACTGACGCCCGCCTGCAGCCACTCCGATCTGCCCATGTATTTAAAGAGTCTGAACACGATCAATCCTTAAGAATATGAATAATTTCAGCACCGATGACAATCTTTAATGCCATTTGTAAAGAAATAGTGTTTATTACGAATAGTGTTAGTATTTGGGCACAAATTACGGAGGACTCATTCCTGATCATCCCCCTGTTTGTTTCCACGAGCGGCAGCTTCATGAGCACCGTGAGAATGCTTCGGCAGGTCACCGTGATGCTCCTTCATGAAGTCCGCAACACGACCGATCAGTCTCACCAATTCACGCGAATCCTCGAGTCCCAAGCTCGCAAAGAGCTCTCGAATGCTATCCACCATGTGCTCGGAAATCTCCTGCGCACGCTCACTGCCCTCATCTGTCAGCCCGACGAGGATGCGGCGCCGGTCGCTGGGATCAATTTCGCGCTTGATGAGACCCTTCTTTTCAAGCCCATTCAGCGCGGCCGCCACACGAGCCGAACTGATCTCCATCTCGGTGCTGATCTCACTGGGCTGAACCTTGCGCCCTTGCATCTGGATGTACTGAACGATGAAATGCTCGCCACGCATCGACTCGTTGATCCGCTTCTGGGGGTCCGTGCGATGCATCTTCGGCATAAGATGAACAAACTCAATTGCGAGATCGCGAATTTCTGGATCGTTGGCACTCGCCGCATGTTTCTGAGTGTTCATACCCACCGCCTTCCATTAACTAACGATGTTAAAGATTAACGAGGTTAGTATCTCTTGTCAAGCCATTACTTTCTTACGATCCGTTCGCAGACTCCAGCGCGTTTTCAGGGCCCGAATCCCGCCGGCAGCAAGCCTGCACAGGGGCACCAAATACAGAAAACACGCGGCCACGACACTGATCTCCGGTGCACCCGCCGACGACAGTGGCACAGCCCCCGCAATAGACCACGGAATCAACGGACTCACAACGACCGCGGTGTCTTCCAAGTCGAGCGCCGTGGACTCACGCCGTCGTTCATCGAGAAGGTGCCCTTCTCCTACTCCAGCGCTCAGCTGGTCCGTCAGCATGATGGCAAGCGTCTGGTTGCAAGCGACCATGCTCGTTACCACCGAAGTAACCAGCATCCCTGCATAATTGCCAATTTTGCTTTCCATTGCACCGACGCCACTCTTGATTTTCGACAGCAATTCCGTCCGCTCAAAAATGCCTGCGTACGCCGACGAGAGGCACACAATGGCCGCCACGTTGACCATCGAGACGATTCCCCCACCGTTGAGCAGCCTCCCCACTTCCGCAGTTCTGGCGGAGTAGCCGAACACGATGGATCGCCCCAGCGACATCCAGCTCTCACCTTGGAAGAAATAGCCAAGGCCAACCGCAAGAACAATGCTCACGCCCATCGCAATCTTCACATCCACCTTGCCGATCGCGAGCGCCAGCATGAGAATCGCGGGAATCACCATGAACCACCGCAGGTCAAACTCGCGTGAGAAAACGGCTGTCGCATCGACGCTACCGCTGCGCGCTCCGAGAGCTATCCCGAAAATCCCATACACTACACACGCCGCCACGAAGGGAACGGCTCCGGTTTTCAGCATGTTTCGAATGTTGGTGAAGAGCTGGGTATGGGTGAGCTGTTTGACCAGGAGCGCACTCGTTGAAACCGGGGAGCAGCGATCGCCGAAGAAGACTCCGGACAGGATGGCACCACCGGTCAGCAGGGGGTTAATTCCCATCGAGTTCGCCATCGACATGCAGATGACACCCATGGTCGCCGCGGTTCCGAATGCCGTCCCCGTCAGCACCGAAACGAGACAGTTGAGCAGAAAGGCGAGCAAAAGCATGAGGCGCGGCTGAACGAGCTGCATCGCCAGCGCGATGATTGTCGGCAGCGTTCCACTGACCCGCCAGACGGCAGTCAGGATTCCAATGAGAAGGAAGACTGTCAAGATCCCCCGAACAGTCTTGATTCCCGACAGCACCATCGAGCCAATCTCGCGCCACGCGAAGTGGCGCACCTTCGCATACGTCACAAAGATGACCAGGCCGAAAGCAAGTGCATACAGAACCGAGAGCTTCACGATGACGCAGGCGAGCAGGGCACAGCAGAACAACACCAACACCGCTATCTCCATGGAATCCCCTTCATCCGCGCCCAGATCGGTCGTACTCAATCGTATTCCCAGTACGTAACACACGGGTAGGGTGTGAGAAGATGGTGGCGAGATACACCACCCACCTCGAAGAGGAGCGCATCATGGCAGTTGCCGACGGTTCAAACAACAAGAACGAGCTCATGCACAAGCTGCAGAACAACCCCGAGATTGCCAAGCTCATGAAGGACACTGAGACTGCACGTTCTCAAGCCGCACAGGCCGAAGGCGCTGCGGGCGCCGAGAAGGCCATGAAACATCAGCAGGACGAGCAGGAACTCGCACCCGGCAATCCGCGCAGCCTCGATGAGATTGAAAAGGTGAATCCCCGCAAAGAGGGCGAGGATCCTGTGGCCTACTTGGACCGCATCTTCGGCTGAGAATCCTCGTCGAAGACCTTCTTGGCGATGCCAAAAGCGGACCAGGCCTTGGGCCAGCCCGCGTAGAACGCCAGGTGGGTGATGAGTTCCACCATCTCATCTTTCGTCACGCCGTTCTTCTTGGCGATTCCCATGTGTGCCTCGAGTTGGGGGAACAGTCCCTGTGCCATGAGCGCCGAGCAGGTGATCATGCTGCGTTCGTGGAGTGAAAGCTGCTTTCCGCGCGACCACACCTCCCCGAAGAGGACATCGTCGTTGAGCTGCGCAAATTGGGGCGCGAAATCTCCAAGCTGGTCTCGTCCTGCTGTCTGTTTTTCTGCCATAAACTTACCTTTCCTCGTTACTCTTCCCCCTCGCTGTGTTTTTTATGACGTTAAGAGACCGAATCCAATTGTTTCGGCGCTCTTAACGTCATCAAAAACACAGCGAAGAGACATAAACGCCAAACTTCTTGCGGCTTTACTCGAGACCGGCGTAATACTCGTCGTCAACCGGCTCCAACCACTCAGCCGTACCGGCGGTGATGGCGATGTGAGAGAACCATGAATCCTTCGTGGCTCCGTGCCAGTGCTTGACACCGTCATGGACGACAACGACATCCCCCGGCAGCATCTTGCGCGCAGGCGAACCCTCTTCCTGATACCAACCCTCGCCACCGGTTGCCATCAGGATCTGGAAACCGCCGTTATGCTTGTGCCAGTTGTTGCGGCAACCCGGTTCAAACGTGACGTTCCCAACACCCACGGGGAGTGCCGGATCCGAGACGAGCGAGTTCAGCCACGACTGACCCTTGAAATACTTCTGATAGGCTTCGTTCTTCTCCCCCAGAGAGAAGATCACACCGTTTTTGACATCCTCATTCTTTGACATAAAGATCCTCCATTATTCAATTCTCTGCACTATTTGCACCACTTCACGGCTTGACGATCACCTTGAGGGCGGAACGATCGTTCATGGCCCGATAACCTTCGGCCACATCATCGAGACGGACGGCCTTGTCGAACACGCGCCCCGGGTTAATCTCACCCGAGAGAACACGAGGAATCGCGTCGTCGATGTAAGCGCGCACGGGTGCAGGCCCTCCGGTCAGCGTGGCGTTCTTCCCAAAGAGGGATCCAAATCCAACTGGAGCGTCCTCATACTGGGGGACGCCAACTCGGCTGATGACTCCTCCTGGGCGCACTACACCATAAGCCTGCTCGTAGGCGGGCATGTATCCCACGGCCTCGAGCACCACGTGGCTGCCTTCACCGCCAGTGAGATCCATCACCTCGGAGATGCCCTTCTCTCCGCGCTCGGCGACGACGTCAGTGGCACCGAACTCGCGCCCGAGATCCGTCCGCTCCTTGTGGCGGCCCATGAGAATGATGCGCTCGGCGCCCAGCTGGTGCGACACCAAAACAGCCGAGAGCCCAACGGCACCGTCACCAACTACGGTGACGGTCTTGCCGGCCGCAACACGACCCATATGCGCCGCATGATATCCGGTGAGATACACGTCGGACAGCGTCAGCAGGCTCGCAAGCAGTTCATCAGAACTTGACTCATTCACGCCAGGTACCACTACCAACGACCCGTTGGCTTGCGGAATTCGCGCGTACTCCGCTTGGAGACCTCCTGCTGCAGCACCTTCTTCACCTCCGTACCAACCGCCGTTGGGGCACGAGGTCTACATGCCCTCCCGGCAGAACACGCACGTGTTGTCTTGGTAGGCAAAGGGTGCGATGACGAAGTCACCCTTGCGAACGTTCGTGACGTCCGATCCGGTCTCCTCGACCACACCGATCATCTCGTGGCCCATCGCCCAGCCCTCGGCGGGAGGCGTCATGTGCCGATAGGGATGCAAATCCGACCCGCAGACGCAGGCACGCACCATGCGCACAATGGCGTCGCTGGGTTTCTGAATTGTTGGCATGGCAACGTCCTCAGTGCGGACGTCACCGGGGCCGAACATATATGTTGCTTTCATCATGACCAACTTCCCGAAATGAAGAATCTTTCTGTTTCTGACGAGCCTTGAATCTCGTCGCTGAGATCAACAGTAAAGACTTCAAGTGCTCGAAGTCAAAGGTCAAGAATGCCAACGATTAACATGAATTTAGCGTTCGATACCGTGCAACTTTTGGACGAGCTCGGCAGCCTCTCGGGCAATGCCGCGCGCCTCCTCGTCATCCCCGGTCTCGCGCGTCTGCCAATACCGCACCTTCAACGCGAGATACTTCTGCTTCATCTTGAGCATCCGCGCCTGGTCGCGTAGTCGCGCCTGTTGGCCTTGGAGCAAAGCAATCTGCGCGGAAGGAAGCGGCGCACCGGTTCTGTTCGCCTGGAGATACTCGCGCATGTCCCCCAACGGCATACCCGTCGCATTGAGACACGAGACCGTGAGGAGCGCGTCGATATCGAGCTCACTGTAAATGCGATGTCCGCTACTTTCGTCGCGATGCGCCGGCGGGAGCACCTTCACGGATTCGTAATATCGCAAGGTCGATTCGGCCAAGCCTGTCAGCTGTGCGGCCTCGCGGATGCTGTACCACCGGGTGCCTTGAAGGGTCATGCTCATGGTCACTAGCTTATGCACCCGGGAGCGATCCAAAATCAACGAAATCTTCCACGGGCAGAAATGACACGATCGCACATATTATGTCCGATAAGTCGCCCGACTTCACAGCTCATTCCATTTCTCAGACTTTGAGCCGGCGAATTTTGCGGAGGGAACACATGGCAGTTGCACAGAATGACAGACGCTACATTCGCACTGAAGAGCGCATTCTTCAGGCGATGACGGACCTTCTGCACGTGCGTAAGTTCGACAAGATCACGGTCACCGACATCTGCAAGATGGCGCATGTCAGCCATTCCAGCTTCTACGCACACTTCTCCAGCAAGCAAGACCTCGTCAACAA
>JALCOX010000038.1 GCA_022649925.1 Bifidobacteriaceae bacterium
AGGCGGATGATGTGCTGTTTATCCATTGGCTCGTTTTCGGAGGTCTGACCCGTCGCGCTGCGTCGCCCACTGTCCCGCGCCGAAGACCACGCCGAGGGTGTCGTTGAGGAAGAATCACTCTTCTTGCTGAGCAGACGGACGAGGCCGACGGGTAGCTTCTGTTGCCACCGGTGCACAGTCGCACTGACAGAGAGATTGAAGTAGTTGAATCCTCGAGCCCGTGCGAGTTCGGCAAAGCCGATGCAGAAGCCTGTCACCATCGGCAGGAGAAGCAGAGTCATGCGCGCACCGTCGGAGACGACCGCCTGGGGAAAGATTCCAAAGAGGGGCACCGGGGGCAGGTCGCGCGCCGTGCCCGACCACAGCGTGAAGGTCCCAAGGTCTCCAATGGCAAAGCCTGCTCCGAAGAGCCATGAGAGTCCCCAGACGCAGAGATTTGGAAGCCAGAACAGGGAGAGAACTGTGGTGATGATGCGGGAACCAACCGGCATGTTCGTCATCGAGAAGACTGATCCCATCGCGTCGTGATTGAGGCCGAACCACATGATGACGACCACGAGGGATTCGATGCCGAAAGCGATGGAGAGACCCTTGAGCACGATCATTGCCTCGTGGAGTACGAAAAGTGCATCCGAAGAAGCGAAGGAAGCGAGCCATTGCCGTGTCTTTTCAATGAGATGCGGAAGTGAGCCCAGTAAGTATCCCACGGAGAAAATAACGCACGCCTTGAGTCCAACGAGGGCGAGATTATCGCTGAGATGGAGGCCGCTGCGGGCCGAAGCGATCAAGAATACGACGAGCCAGACCAGCACGCCGGAGAAAAAGGACGTCCACGATGGAGTGTGCCGACGGACGATTGCCGCCACGACGGCGACGTTGAAGACCAAGAGCAGAAGTGCGGGAACTCCGATGAGAACTCCAGAGAAGGTGACACCTGTCCCCTGCGCGAGCATGACGAACAACCAGGCGATCTGAGCCGCAAAGAAAGGATCCACGGTTCCCTTGGAGTCCAAAGCGATGACGAGTATCGTTACCGCCGAAATTCCAAGGTAGACCACAAACAACACAACGAACGCCAGACAGGCCGTCCACATTCCTCGCAGCCCCATCCGACGTCGAGTCATTTCACTCCCCAAGCTCTTCCAGAATCTGACGGACGATCTGTGCGGTTTGCCCTGGAGTGGATCCCACTCGGATGCCGCACTCTTCCAGGATCTTCTTCTTCTCTTGGGCAGTTCCCTTGCCTCCGGAGACGATGGCTCCGGCATGGCCCATTTGCTTGCCCTCGGGTGCTGTAAAGCCTGCGATGTACGCCACGACAGGCTTCGTCATGTTGTCGCGTGCCCATCGAGCCGCCTCTTGTTCGGCAGAACCACCGATCTCGCCGATGAGAACACACGCTTTCGTGTCATCGTCTGCCTGGAAGGCCTTGAGAGCGTCAAGGAGAGTGGTTCCGACGACGGGATCACCGCCCGCTCCGAGTGCAGCTGTAAAACCGATGTCACCGAGCTCGCTCATCAGCTGATACGTCAGCGTTCCAGACTTTGACACCAAGCCGAGTGGGCCGCGCTGCGTAATTCCATCAGGGATAATACCCAGATTCACACCCGTGCTGCCGGGATTCTTTTCAGTGTCGACGAAGGTTGCCAGACCTGGGCAATTCGGACCGACGATCTGGATTCTTTTGCTGAGTGCAGAGGCCACAAAGAAGGCCGAGTCTGCAATCGGAATTCCTTCTGTGATGACGACGATCAGCGGCATCCCAGCATCGACGGATTCCATCACAGCCGACTTGGCAAACCGGGGCGGCACGAAGACGACGCTCGCCGTGGCTCCAGTTTTCTCCATCGCTTCGGCGACCGTTCCAAAGACGGGGACGTCCACGCTGCTGCCCGAGACGTCGAAGGATACGGCGGTCCCTGCCTTACGCGGGTTCGTTCCACCGACGATGTTGGTACCGGCCGCAAGCATGCGCGCCGTGTGGCGCATGCCCTCGTGACCAGTCATTCCCTGAACGATAACGGGTGCGCCGTTCTCGATAAACAAAGTCATGCTCAGTGCCTTCCCGTCGTAGAACCCGAGGTCGTGGACACTTCTCGGGCAATGGCGACCGCGTTCGCGGCAGCCTCTTCCATCGTGTCATTGACGTGAATATGGGGGTTCTTGGCATCGGCGAGGAGCCGCAAGCCCTCCGCTGCCTCGTTGCCGTCGAAGCGGACGACGAGTGGCTTGGAGAGACCGTTGGATTCGATGGCTGAGAGGATTCCCTCGGCCACGGTCTTGCACGATGTCAGTCCACCGTAAACGTTGATGAGGATTGAGGCGACGTGGGGATCACTCGCCACAATGTCGAGGCTTTCGGCCATCACTGCGGCCGAGGCACCTCCACCGATGTCGAGGAAATTGGCCGGTTTCATGGCGGGATTTCCCTCTCCCGCACCTGCAACGGCGTCCAGGGAGCTCATGACAAGCCCTGCGCCATTACCGATGACACCAACCTGGCCATCGAGGCGAACGTAATGCAGGCCGTGCTGTTGAGCACGTACCTCAAGTGGATCCGCATTTTGAGAGTCCGTGAATTCCGACCATTCGGGGTGCCTGAAGGCCGCGTTGTTGTCAAGGGAAATCTTTGCGTCCAAGGCGCATAGGGCCTTGGAAGACTCGTCCGTTGGGTTACCAATCTTGGCGAGTGGATTGATCTCCACGAGCGTTGCATCGGTTTCCTTAAAGACCTTCCACATTTTGAGCAATATCTCCGCCGCCTGATCGACGTCTGCATGGTAGAAGCCGATCTCTGCCGCCATTTTCGTGGCAGCCTCCAGGTTGAAGTCTTCCAACGGCCCGATATGGAGTCTACGAACGTCTTCGGGATGGTTGTGAGCGATCTCCTCGACCTCAGTGCCTCCGTGAACCGTCGCCAACACGTCGTAGTCGCGAGAGGTGCGGTCCAACGAGATGCTGACGTAATACTCGTGGAGGATGTTCTTGGCCTCCGTAACGAGGACGCCGTTTACCTTGTGCCCGTGGATTGTCATCGGAAGAATCTTTTCGGAGGCCAAAATCGCCTCGTCTTTGGTCTTGGCCAGCAAAACCCCGCCAGCCTGACCGCGATGACCGGTTTTCACCTGTCCCTTGATGACGCACGGCAGACCAATCTCGTCAACCGCCTGGGCAACCTCGTGTGATGATCGCGCATAACGCGCCGCTGGCACGGAGATATTTTCCTTCTCAAGAAGGGTCCGTGCCTGATACTCGTATAAGTCCATGTTTCCTTCTCAATCGAGCATGTAGGAATGTCTCGAACCAGTCCCCACGCATCGAAAGATTGTATTCAGGCGGGCAATCCCATGAGGACGCTGGTCGGATATCCTCCGAGTTTTCCGCGTCCATTGAGTCCGTCGAGTTCCATGACGAATGCAAAGCCCGCCACGTCTGCTCCAGCGTCCTCGACAAGTTTCGCCGCCGCCTGTGCCGTTCCTCCCGTGGCGATGAGGTCATCGACAATCAGGACCTTCGCACCCTTGGGAATGACGTCCTCTTCGATCTCGATGGAGGCCTGGCCATATTCGAGGTCGTATTCGCGTTTGAGGGTGGGCGGGGGTAGCTTTCCGGCTTTGCGGAAGGCGACGAAGCCCTTTCCCATGGCCAAGGCGAGCGGGGCACCCGCTAGGAAACCCCGCGCCTCAAGACCTCCGATGTAGTCAAATGAGCCTTCATCGATAGAGATGGACTTTTTGAGGGCATCGATCAAGATGGCGAAGGCCCTCGGATCGCTCATGGCTGGGATAAAATCTCTGAACATGATTCCCTTTGCAGGGAAATCAGGGATCGTACGAATCTTGGAGATCAGGTATTCTGCGTCCGAGGTGTCGATGGCGTCGAGCCGTTCGATCCTCAGGCCTGAATTTGTCGAATCGCCTGCATCAAGAACCATTGTGGAGGCTTCTCACTTCTCGGATTCGATAGGACCGTTGGAGGAATCGGAAATTGCCGCGTTGACGGTTTTTCCTGTGTCCTCTGCGGTTGCGGACGTCTCTGCCGGCGCAGATGCCTCACTTGATTCGGCGGAGGCGTCGGAAGCGGCATCTGTGTCGGAACCGTCGGTGACATCTCCCGTAGTATCTTCAGCCTTGGGCAGGGGGTTCCCTTGCTCGTCGACATCGTCGTCACTCACGTATGCGGGGACGACCGGAGGCTTGGTGATGGCCTGGATGCGCCAACGAGAGAGGCTACCCTCGGAATCGATGACGATCTGATCGTGCTCAGCATCGACTTCCTTCACCTTGCCCAGGAGACCGGAGACGGTTGCTACTTCCTCTCCGGGAGCCAGCGAGGTCCTCCAGTCGGTCTGCTGCTGCTGACGCTGCTTCTGCTTACGGCTCTGCCACCACATGAAACCTATCATCACAACAACAATGACAATCATCATCAACGAAGTCTGATCCATCATGCTCCTTTTATCTGTTGCTTGTACGGCTTGCTTATTCGGGGCTGTGTGATGTTCATCAGCTGACCGAGGAAACTTCAAACCCCACCACTTTAGAACAGCGAGTTGACATCCTTGGGAGGAACTTTGCCGAGGTGTTCCCAAGCTTTCTGAGTCGCGACACGGCCTTTCGGGGTCCTCACAAGGAAACCCTCCCGCACGAGATACGGCTCACACACAGTCTCCACCGTCTCCGCCTCTTCCCCGACCATTGCCGAGAGATTGTTCAAGCCGACGGGGCCGCCCCCAAAACTCTCCACCACCGCCTTCAACACGGCGATATCGAGACGGTCGAGCCCTTCCTTGTCAATCTGGTAAAGCTCAAGCGCATCCTCTACCGCATCGACGTCGACCGTCTCCAGATCGTGGACGATCGCCCAATCTCTCACTCTGCGCAAAAGCCTGTTCGCGATACGCGGTGTCCCCCGCGAACGCAACGACAACTGGTGCGCCGCGGCCTCGTCGAGCTTGACCCCCAAGACCGAAGCGGAACGCAGCACGAGTCGCTCAAGCTCAGATGCCGGGTAAAAGTCAAGATGCGCGGTGAAGCCAAAGCGCGCCCGCAGTGGCGAGGGAAGCATGCCCTCGCGCGTCGTCGCTCCGATGACGGTAAAACGCGGCAAGGTCAGCGGAATGGAAGACGCACCAGGCCCCTTGCCGACCACCACGTCCACGCGAAAATCCTCCATCGCGATGTAGAGCAGCTCCTCTGCGGCCCGCGGGAGGCGGTGAATCTCATCGAGGAAAAGAACCTCCCCCTCTTCGAGGGAACTGAGAATGCTCGCCAGGTCTCCTGCGTGTTGAATCGCTGGGCCCGACGTGATGCGAATCGGAACCTCAAGTTCGTGTGACACGATCATGGCCAGCGTCGTCTTACCGAGGCCGGGAGGGCCCGCGAGAAGAATGTGATCCGGCGGGACACCCCTCTTCCGCGCCGCATCTAAGAAGAGCTGCAGCTGTGCCTTGAGCTGCGGCTGACCAATAAAGGAATCGAGTGATTCCGGACGCAGTTCCTCATCAGAGAGTGAATCGTCATTTTGTGGGCTCGCGGAGACGATGCGCAAATACTCGTCATTGGCCTCGGAGTTGTCGCCCTTGCCTGCGCCGTTCTCAAAGTCCTGAGGCACCGCGAAGTTGTTGGAAATGGAATCACTCATGAATTACTTACCCTTCCCCAAATAGGCCAGGGATTTACGCAAGACCTGCGGAACGTCGTCTTCTGGAATGTCTGCGTCGTAACCCATGTCCTCCCGCACCGACTGCACGGCCTTCTCTGCGTCGCGCTGCTGCCATCCCAGCGATATGAGCCCGTCGACGACTTCCTGAGCGAAGGTCAGGCCTGAGACTGCGCCCGACTGTTTGCCCGCCGTCTGTTCGGACTCGATTGCCGCCATGGTGCCCGACAATTCGAGAATGATCTTTTGCGCGCCCTTCTTGCCGATGCCCTGTGCCTTGGTGAGAGCCGACACATCCTGATTTGTGATCGCCTTCAGCAGTGAATCCGGCGGCAGCGCTGAAAGCAATGAAAGTGCAGCCTTCGGACCCACTCCACTGACCTTTTGGAGCTGGAGGAAAAGACTTTTCGACGTCTTGGAGAGAAAACCGTACAACGCGACGTTGTCCTGTGAAATCGCGAGATGGGTGAACACGGTGAGATCGTGGTGGGCTCGAAGTGTTGCGGAGTCACCCTGCGGCATGTGAACTTCATAGCCCACGCCGTTCACGTCGACGAGCACAGAATCTGCGTCGACGCTCTCCACTGTGCCGTGCAACGAACCTATCATGTGCCGGACTCCTCTCCCCTATTTGCAAGCTTCACCGGTTCCGCTTCGTGACTCTCAGCATACCGGATACGTCGAACATCTGTTCGATTCTACATGCCCCGAATCGCACCTCGTGACAGTTTCGCCTTTTGTGCTTGCTGGGCCCACTGGCGCTGCGCGGTAGTGAGGTGCTGCTCCCGCTCCCCGCCTTGCAACGCTCCCGACGGTCGCAGAGCGTGCGTGATAGCCTGAGCCAGAGCGTCGGCCGCGTCGGCGGGCTTGGGTAGAACGTTGAGCCCCAGAATCCGGGCGACCATACGCTCCACCTGAATCTTTTCTGCCGTACCGTTCCCGGTGACGGCGAGCTTGACCTCCGAAGGTGTGTGAAGTGCCGTGGGTATAGTGCGTTCCGCGGCGGCCACCAAAGCCAACCCCGCAACCTGAGCGGTTCCCAGTACGGTGTTCACGTTGTGTTGGGCAAACACCTTCTCTACCGATACCACGTCGGGGGCGAATTCTTCGATCTTGGCCGAGAGTCCCTTCCACTGCTTGAGCAAGCGGATGTCCTGAGGCTCGTGGGGATCCGTGCGAATCACGTCCACGTGGATAAAAGAAAGCCGACGCGAGGCGCCGGCTTCTATGACGCCGACCCCGCACCGTGTCAGGCCGGGGTCGACTCCGAGAATAATCACGTCAGATTACTCTCTACTCGCTTATTCGTCTTCATCGAGCTGGGCCATGACATCGTCGGACGCCGTCCAGTTCGAGTAGATGTTCTGCACGTCGTCGAGGTCGTCAAGGTTGTCGATGAGACGGGAAACCTTGCGAGCGGCGTCGACATCGAGTTCGACTTCGTTCTCAGGGATCAGTGCAGTCTCAGCGGAATCGTAATCAATTCCGGCATCCTGCAGGGCCTTACGCACCTCGACGATATCGCTCGGGGCCGTGGTGACCGTGAACTCATCCCCATCGTCCGAAACATCCTCGGCGCCGGCTTCCGCAGCGACCTCAAAGACCTTGTCGTAGTCAAGGCCCTCGGACGGCACGGCGATCTGTCCCTTTCGCTCAAAGTTGAAGCTCACGGAACCGTTAGCTGCGAGGGAACCGTTGCCCTTGGTGAGGGTGGAACGCACGTCGGCTGCCGCGCGGTTGCGGTTGTCAGTGAGGCATTCGATGATCAGACCGACTCCGCCGGGTGCATAACCTTCATAGACGATGCTCTCGTAGCTTGCGCCACCGGCTTCCTCGCCCGAGCCGCGCTTGACTGCTCGCGTGATGTTGTCCGCCGGCACAGAGTTCTTCTTGGCCTTATAGATGGCGTCGTACAGGGTCGGATTGCCGTCGGGATCTCCGCCGCCCGTGCGGGCTGCAATCTCGATGTTCTTGATGAGCTTGGCGAACAGCTTGCCACGCTTGGCATCAATAGCTGCCTTCTTGTGCTTCGTGGTCGCCCACTTGGAATGTCCTGACATGGCGCTCCTGACATTGACTTGATTGAAACTTTTGTTATTTTAAAGACTCCCACGGACGTGTTAACACCTTTTTCGCCCGCAGGAGTCGTACCTGCCGTCTCTCGAGTTGAGCTAGTTACGGCTCGGAAGATTGAAATCTCCCTGGAGATGCTCGAATCCCGCCGCGTAGTCGTCACGTTGCTTGCCCAACAGGATGGGCATGGTGCGCGTCCCGGCCGTGATGGGCATGAAGTTCGAGTCGCCTTCCCATCGAGGGACCACGTGTTGGTGCAGATGCCCGGCTACCCCGGCACCCGCGACCTCGCCCTGATTGATGCCGACGTTCCAGCCGTCAGGGTGGGAAACTTCTTTCATCACGGTGATTGCCAGCGTGGTCGCCTTTTCGAACTCGAACAGCTCATCGTCGTCGAGATCGACCAGCATCCCCACATGGCGATACGGGCAGATCATGAGATGACCGACGTTGTAAGGGTAGAGATTCATGATGGCGAACACGTGCGTGCCGTGCCAGATGATCAGCCCCTCCTCGTCAGTCTTCTTCTGAGCCGCGCAAAAGGGACATTCCTTCTTGGAGGTGTCCTTTGGCTTGTCTTGGCCCTGCACGTACACCATGCGCTGCGGGGTCCACAGCCGCTGATAACCGTCCTGCGTAGGCGGAAAGTTATCAGCGGATTCGATCGATTCCTCGCTCATCAGGCTGCCTGGTAGCCCGACACGCGCACGAAGTCCTCATCGGAGTTGACCTGCTCGTGCGTCGAGCAGACCTTCGTGATGAGTTCCACTGCGTACGCCTTTTCAACGCCGTTGAGCTGCGAACCATCGCGGAAACGGAAGCTCACTGCGTTCTTCGACGCATCCTCTTCCCCCGCAATGAGAGTGAAGGGGACCTTCTGCTTGGAGGCGTTGCGAATCTTCTTACCGAAACGGTCGTCGGAGTAGTCAATCTCACCGCGCACATCGTTCTCAGCGAGGTCATCGAAGAAGGACTTGAGATAGTCGTTGTACTTGTCGGCAACGGCGATCCCCTCGACCTGAACCGGAGCGAGCCATGCCGGGAATGCACCGGCGTAGTGCTCAAGCAGAATGGCGAAGAAGCGCTCGACAGAGCCGAACAGGGCGCGGTGGATCATCACCGGCTCCTTGCGCTGGCCGTCCTTGTCGATGTATTCGAGACCGAAGAGATGAGGCTCGTTGAAGTCGAGCTGCAACGTGGAAATCTGCCAGGTGCGGCCGATCGCGTCGCGTGCCTGCACGGAGATCTTCGGTCCGTAGAAGGCCGCGCCTGCAGGATCGTCGACCAACTCCAGGCCGGATTCCTCACCCACCTCACGCAAGGTGCGCGTCGCCTCCTCCCAAATCTCGTCCGAGCCCACGTACTTGTGCTCGTCCTTGGTGGAGAGCTCGAGATAGAAGTCCTCGAGGCCGAAGTCCTTCAACAACTGCAGCACGAACTTGAGGATGCGCTTGAGCTCATCCTTCATTTGCTCGCGGGTGCAGTAGATGTGGGAGTCGTCCTGAGTTAATCCACGCACACGGGTGAGACCGTGAACGACGCCCGACTTCTCATAGCGGTACACGGTGCCGAACTCGAAGAGGCGCAGCGGCAGCTCGCGGTAGGAGCGCTGACGGGACGCGAAGATGAGATTGTGCATCGGGCAATTCATGGGCTTGAGGTAGTAGTCCTGGCCGGGCTTCTTGACGGAGCCATCGGCGTTGAACTCCTCGTCCAGGTGCATGGGAGGGAACATTCCGTCCTTGTACCAGCTCAAGTGACCGGAGGTCTCGTAGAGACCGCCCTTGGTGATGTGCGGGGTCTGGACGAAGGAGTATCCGCCGCGGCGATGCATCTTGCGCGAGTAGTCCTCCATGACGTTGATGATGGTGCCACCCTTGGGATGGAACACGACGAGACCAGGTCCGATCTCCTCAGGGAAGCTGAATAGGTCAAGATCTGCGCCGAGCTTCCTGTGATCGCGACGCGCCGCCTCATCGAGACGTGCGAGATAGTCCTTCAGCTCTTCCTTGGTGTTCCACGCGGTGCCGTAGATGCGCTGCAGCATGGGGTTCTTCTCATCACCACGCCAGTATGCAGCGGCCGTACGCTGAAGCTTGAAGGCACCGATGTACTTGGTGGAGGGCAAATGCGGTCCACGGCACAGGTCCTTCCAGACCGTCTTTCCGTCGCGATCGATGTTGTCATACATGCTGAGCTCGCCAGAAGAGACTTCCGTCTTGGCGTCCGATTCGATCTCGGATTCCTTGGCGCCGATGAGCTCCAGCTTGTACTGCTGGTCCTTCTCTTCTGCACGTGCCTCGTCCTCGGTCACCACACGGCGACGGAAGAGTTGATTCTCCTTGACGATGCGCTGCATGCGCTTCTCAATCTTCTTGAGATCGTCGGGGGTGAACGGCTGTTCAACGTCGAAGTCGTAGTAGAAGCCGTTGTCGATGACGGGGCCGATGCCCAGTTTCACGCCGTCGAAAAGATCCTGAACCGCTTGAGCCATCACGTGAGTCGTCGAGTGACGCATGATTGCAAGGCCCTCGGGGCTGTCAAGTGTGATGGGATCCACGGTGTCACCATCGTGGAGCGGGGTGTAAATATCGCGAGGTGTTCCGTTGATGGAAACAGCGATAACGTTGCGATCGTCGGCGAAAATCTGTTCGCCGGTCTGTGCTGAATCCACCTCCTTCGAGCTCCCGTTGAGTGTGACGGTGATCGTCTGGTGAACTTCAGCCATTTAGCTTGTCCTTACTATCGGGACCCGCGTTACAAGGTGCGGGCCTGGACTGGTTTGTTTACAACGTTTCGAATCTAGGACGGCGAAGAGACAAATGCAAGCACCTCATGCATTAAAGGGATTTCTCGGTGTTGTGCGAGACGCTGGGGTACTCGCGACTTCCCCGCTCGCTTTCTCAGACGAGGAATGGCCTTCAACCGCTCCGCAATAGGTTTCCAGCCACACCTGAATCAGGTCGGAGTAACGAGCACTCCGAGGCACGAAGAGAAGTTTTTCCTCGTTCTCACCCCATAGATACCAGCCTTTTGACGCCGCTTCCCATCTTCTGATGTCGGCTTGAAGCACCACAAAGTGGCGATTCTTTAAACCGCGCGTCACCCTGAGAATCCCCGGAGAGGCGGCGTCGATCTTGACCCGCCACGTGGCCTTGTACCACAAGAAGAGGAGGCAGAGAACCGCTAACGGAGCGAATTGCAGGAAACCACCGAGCGCCTCACTGTTCTGCGGATTGACGATGATCAGGCGCAGCTCAATCAGGGTAATAACGCTGAAGGTGACCGCAAAAAAAGTAGTGACTCCATGCGGCCTGCTGATGGTAATCCTCCCAGCCTCCATCTCAGCGGTATCTCTGCGCACCCGTCGTTTCTCGATACTGCGAAGAACGGCCTGTACGAACATTCTGACAATCTCGTGCACAGCCTTACCCCAATTTCTCTCCGGCAAAAATTCTCTCAGTTCTTCAGGATACGATAAAGACGAGCCTCATACGGAAGAAGCACCCTCGCATCATATCCGCAGAGAGCTCCTCGTAATTGGACATCACGAGTTCCTTGCGCTTCTCCGCGAAATTCATTCCTTCGTGATCTTCCATTCCTTCACAACGGAACTGTCCGCGCCCATCGAGTAGAGAACCTTCTGGATGCGCTGCCGCACTTGAGCATCCTGGGAATCCGACCAACACACCCCGTCCGGCTTGTCCGAGGAAATCGGGCACCAACGATACTTTCCCTGCCGCATATTCGCTGTGGGAACCCAATCTATGCGGTTTACACGCCACGAATCGGCATCGCCCTTCTCGCCCGCAAACTGAATGCGCGCAGTCGCCCCCTGATTGTTGACGATGCGCTCTGCAGGCGCGCTCACCGTGACCGCATTGCCCAAGCCGTAGATGATCCACGTATTGTGATACTTCTCGATGGGCTGGGCGCAGTGGCATCCCGCACCGTAGATCACGTCGAAAGCGCCGGTATCTGCGAGCTCGTGCGCCTCTGACTGCTGCCACGAATCCACGTAATCGAGGTATTCCTGCACCGAGTGCATCGCCATCGCCACAACGTCGGCGCCCTGCTTGCGTGCGGCCTTCGCCTTTGCAACCGCTCGATCGATGTCGGAGCGGTGATGAGGATCCTCAGACTCACGCAAGCGATCGACCTGCCAATCGTGGTCGGCAGTCATGCCGTTGAGCGACACAGTTCCCGTCACTACGGCCAGCTTGCCGCCGCCCGTTGGAGAGTTGATGACCATGGGCTCGGTGGAATCCGCCTCTTTTTTGTACGAGCCTGTTTGCGCGATGCCCTTGGCCTCCAGCTCATCCCAGAGGCGAGCGATGCCTGCAGTCCCTTGATCCCACGAGTGATTTGTGGCATGCGTGCACGCGGTGTAGCCCACCTTCGCGGCGGCATCCACCACTTCGGGCGGGATAGCAAAGACAGGATAGCCCGTGTAGGGGCCTCCGCGCTTGGCGATGGGGGTTTCGAACTCGCAGACGGATATATCGGAGGCATCGATGTAGCGCTTCATGGGTTCGAACAGCGGGTCGAAATTGAAATCCGCGCCGTTGCTCGTATTCGTGGCGGAATCGACCGTAAAGTTCTGCCACAGGTGCGGATGAAAAAGCAAATCGCCGTTGACGAGCAAGGCAATGCAATCAGTGTCAGGGCAGTCCGGTGAGTTGCCGTGATGACTCACCACGGGCTTGGGAACGCTCGCCTGTTTGGAAAGGTCCGTCTGCGCTGCCAATTGTTGTGTCTGCCTGCCACTGCCCTGCCGAACAACCCAGATTCCTAACCCGGCCACCACGATGATCACTGCCACAATCGCCGCAATCCACCCCGCGAAGTGTGAGCGGCTGCGCGCTGCAGCATGTGCGGGAGTGCCGCTGTGATGCGGCATGGAAGATGGGCGTGGCATAGTTCCCCTCACCATAAATTCGTGCGCGCCATACGTGTCATACATTGGCCGCGCAAGAGCATGTGGATAGATAGCAGTGCATGTGATAGCACTTTGAGATTAGCTCGACGGACCAACACGGGCTTGCATAAACGTACGCAGGCGTGCACGGGCTCATCGCAGATGCGACGGCTGTGGCATCGTCATCATGAAGGCCACCAATGCGCTCATTCGCTACATTGAGTGGGAAACAGATGAGGACTTGCGCTCAAGCGCAGAAGAGCCACGAAGGAGTTTGACTCCTGACACTCGCACGGTGTGCGGCGGCGTCTCGGTTCGCAGACACGCAGCAAAAAGGTTCGAACAGCATCTACTGTTCGAACCTTTTTGCAACAATCGGGTGGGCGATGTAGGAATCGAACCTACGACCCCTTCGGTGTGAACGAAGTGCGCTAGCCGCTGCGCCAATCGCCCGTATTCTTCAGTTTTACCGCTAATAATGAAAGTGCTCGGAGTCCGAAGACTTCGAGCAGTTCGTGGGCGATACTGGGATCGAACCAGTGACCCCTTCCGTGTCAGGGAAGTGCGCTACCTCTGCGCCAACCGCCCAAAAGGAAAAAATCCTCGAGGTGGGTACGAGAGTCGAACTCGTCTATACGGCTTTGCAGGCCGCTGCCTAACCGCTTGGCTAACCCACCGTATTCAACGGTCAACTTTCAGACCTCGAGCGGGCAACGGGACTCGAACCCGCGCTCTCGACCTTGGCAAGGTCGCGCTTTACCAACTAAGCTATGCCCGCACTCACAATTAGCTCTCCGTGAGCACGAGTCATAACTATATAGGTAAATCGCAATTCCGCAAAATAGGCGTGTCGCGCATCACACATCCGCCGATGGCAATAATTTCAAGCGCCATACTTTACCTCAGCTAGTCTGAAACACGTGGACAACGCATACGAAGATCAGCACCAAGTGGTTCTGGTAGCCGCTTTCGAGGGGTGGAATGACGCCTCCGAGGCTGCAACAGACGCTGTGAAGCACCTTATTAATCACTACGATTCGCGCATTATTGGCCATATTGAATCCGATGACTATTACGACCTACAGGTCTCTCGCCCAATGCTCTGCACAGTTTTGGGGCATAAGCGCATCGTGTGGCCGCAGACAACTCTCTATCAGGCACGGGTTTCCGACGACCTGGAGCTCATCCTTGCAATTGGTCCTGAACCCAACATGCACTGGCTCGACTATTGCCGTGAAATTCTGGGCATCGCGGACGAGGTGGAGGCGACGAAGATCATCGCCCTAGGTTCCATGTTTGCCGACTACCCTCATACGCGCGCGCTCCCTACGACCGTCAACGACGGGGCTGATCTCTCCGTCGACGACCAGACTTACTCGGGTCCGATTGGAATTCCGAGCGTTCTGACAATGACGGCCGCCCAAATGGGGTTCGATTCTGATTCCGTATGGGTTTCCATCCCTGAATACCTCGGCGGCGACGACTGCCCGGAGGGATCCCTTCGCCTGCTTGAGCGACTTTCCGCCCTGCTCGACACGAGTCTCAACATGGATGACATTTCACGTCGCGCCCGCCGTTGGAAGGCCGATGCCCAGATGTTGGTGCGTTACAACGACGTCCTTGCCAACTACGTGCACCAACTCGAGGAGCAGACCGACCAATCGGACTCAAACATCCTCATGAGCGCACAAAAAGCACAACAACTGGTGGCAGAGACCGAGGCTTATCTCCAGAGCCTCGACCACGGCGTCGACCACGGGGCTGGCAACGGTTCCGGTGACGGGGAATAACGGAGTAATAAGGAATAGAAATGAGAAAGTAGCTGAAGCGGCCTCACAGCTTCCCTACCGTCATAGTTTAAAGGGCTCCTCCCCTACACGGGAAGAGCCCTTTTATATCAGAATTTATACTGTCGCACCCTCTCACATAAACTGATGTCAATTGGAAACCTCAACGGGGAGGCGACATGAGAGAAGTCGAGGCAACGACAATCATCCGCCCTTATTCGTGGGCGTCGGCAGCCTGCCAGAGTATCGCAGGACTCGTTCTGGGAGCGGCAATCGCCTTCTTCGCAGACTGGCGATTCACCGCAGTGTTCGTGACGGTGTACCTCGCAGGGGAATTCGTCGCACATCGCGGTATCTCGCCCGAGTGCAAGGCTCAACGCAAGATGTGGCGGTTCTTGGCGGTCGCTTACATCCTGACTCCGATGCTCGCGGGCGACATCGCACTCATTCTTTTTCACCTCAATCCCGCTACTGTTCACGGGATAGTCGTCGCGGTGTGTCTGGGAGGCATTCCCCTCGTGATGCAATGGCGCTACGTCGTCTCCTTACACGATCACGACGCCACGCAGTGAACACATGCGCGTGAAACCGGCACCGGCCTGGCCCGGAGCCCCACTACCTCACGCAGTTGCGGCCCCAGCCAGCGGTGCGAGGACGCCTGCGAGCATGAGGATTGCAACGATGACGGCCACCACGACTCGGTAGATTGCGAATCCCCTATAGGAGAACGTGGAGACGATCTTGAGGAAGGCGATGATGACAACGTAGCCCACCACAAAGCTCACCAAGGCCGCCACGATGGTTGCGCCCCACCCCGGGAAATACGGCATGGAAGACGTGTCCTTGATGGACTTGACCGCCTCAAGAACGCCAGAGCCGAAGACGGCTGGAATGGCCATGAAGAAGCTCATGCGCGCCGCGGCCTCGCGAGTGTATCCAAGGGCACGCCCAACGGTGATAGTGCCACCGGAACGCGAAACGCCAGGTATCAGCGCCAGCATCTGCCCAATTCCGATGAAGAGGGAATCACGCCACGTGAGATCGTCCATGGAACGGACCTGCTCGCTGCGTTCGTCAAACCACCAGAGGAGCAGACCAAAAATGATGAGCACGGCGACGGTGATCCAGAGGTTTCGCAGAGTCGTCTCGATCTTGGACTGAAACAGCACTCCCACGATGAGAATCGGCAGGGTTCCGACAATGATGAACCAGCCCATCCTCGCGTCCTTGTTGTGGGCACCCATGCGCGAGGCCCTGTCCTTGCCCTCTTTGCCGAAGAGGCAACGGAACCATCCTCCCAAAATTCTCACGATGTCGTGACGGAAGTACAGCAGGACTGCCGTCTCTGTGCCGAGCTGAATGATGGCGGTGAATGCCGCGCCGGGATCATGCATTCCCATGAGGGACCCGATGATGCGAATGTGCGCACTCGAGGAGACTGGAAGAAATTCGGTGAGACCCTGGACAAGTCCCATGAAGATGGCTTGGAAAAAATTCATGAGTCCAATGTCGCATAGATTTATGACAATGGGGAACAAAATAAGGGAGGTACCCAATGTCCGCACAGTCAGTACACCGCAAAACTCGCGCATTTGCTCCTCAGGGCTTCTTCGCCTGTGAGGCGGCAGGCCTGAGATGGATGGGAAAGGCGACAGCTCAGGGCGGTCCTCGCGTCGTCAAGGTGCTCGGAGTCGGCAACGACTATCTCGACATCGAGAACATCTCCCCCGCGTCCCCCACGAAAAAGGCCGCCCACCAATTCGGGGCGAATCTCGCGCACATGCACGATGCGGGCGCGGACTTCTTTGGCTCCGCACCAGACGGTTATGACGGAACGTGCTACTTCGGTCCGTTGCAAGATCCGGTTCCGATGGCAACCGGCGAGTGGACCTCCGTCGTCGATTACTTTGCAGACGCTCGACTGCGTCCCATGGTCCAGCTCGGAATTCAACGCGGCGCACTCGATACCACCGATATGGACCGGACGGAAGATGTCATTGCGGCGCTGCCCGAGCTCCTTGGCTCCGCTGGAGACGACACGCCGGCGCGCGTCCATGGTGACCTGTGGAGCGGAAACCTCATGTGGACCGACGATCAAGGGGCCACGCAGGCCGTCCTCATCGACCCGGCAGCCCACGGAGGTCACCGCGAGGAAGACCTCGCAATGCTCGACCTCTTCGGGGTTTCCTACCAGTCCGAGATCTTGGACGGCTACGAATCCGTGCATCCCTTGGTTCCGGGATTCGCTCAGCGCTTCACACTGTGGCAGCTCTACCCCATCGCCGGACATTGCGTCTTCTTCGGCGGCGGCTACGTCAGCCAGTACCGCGCCATGTGCGCCTCACTGTTGCGCTGAGTTCACTCAGACGGTTGCGAACAGTCGCAAACGGTCGCGAGAACAGTTGCGCTAATTCAATACCTCAGTTCAACGCGTCCTTGATGCGGTCGAAGAATCCCTTGCGCGCGACGACAGGACGCGACTGCTGCGGAATGGCGGCACCGTCCTTGTCGTGGCTCTTGGCGAAGCTGTCCAACAGGTCGCGCTGCTTCTTGTTGAGATTGCGCGGAATCTCAACCTGCAAATGCGCGACGAGGTCTCCCCGCTCACCATTGCCGTGCAGGTGCGTGACACCCAGGTTCTTCAGCGGAACTGTGTCGTCGGGCTGTGAACCATCGGGAATTGCGAGATTCTTTTCGCCGTCAAAGGTCTGAATCGTGACGTCGTGGCCCAGTGCCGCCCACGTCATGGGAATGCTGATCCAGCAGTGCAAGTCGTCCCCCTGCCTGCTGAACTGCTTGTCTGGCTTGATGGAGACGTCGATGTAGAGGTCTCCTGCGGCACCGCCGCCCTCTCCGACTTCGCCCTGAGACGAGAGACGAATGCGCGTATCGGTTTGGATGCCCGCCGGAATTTTCACTCCCACCTGACGCTTCGCACGCACTCTTCCGTGGCCGAAGCAGGTTTCGCAGGGGTGCTCGATGATTGTTCCGTGCCCCTCGCACCGCTCGCAGGGCTGAGACGTCATCATCTGTCCCAGCAGGGTTCGCACCGCCTGCTGGCGGTATCCCTGTCCATTACACACCGGGCACGTCACCGGCTTCTCGCCGTTCTGCGCACCGGACCCAGAGCAGTCCGGACACAGCGAGTAGGTGGTGATATCCACGTTTTGCACAGTTCCAAACACGGCGTCTTTCAACGTGATGTTGAGCCCTGCCAAAGAGTCGCGACCGGGTTGGGAACGCGGGATAGGTCCTTGCGCTCCTCCGAAACCAGATCCGCCGCCGAAGAAGGAGCTGAAGACGTCGCTGAAGTCCCCGAATCCACCGGCCGAGGCATTGCCGTAGCCTCCACCCGGAGCATTGGGGTCCACACCCTGGTCGTACATCCTGCGCTTGTCGGGGTCAGAGAGGACCTCGTAGGCGGAGTTGACTTCCTTGAATTTGTCCTCGAATTCAGGCCCCGCGATGTCGGGGTGATACTTGCGGGAGAGCTTGCGATATGCCTTCTTAATCTCGTCGTCGCTCGCCTGACGCGATACACCGAGTACCTCGTAATAATCTGCCACGAATTACCTTCTGTTCGAGTTGTTCATTTCCTGCACGCACACCGCTGCGCATACTGCCTGCGTCGCGGTTACAAATCTTGATTTATGAATCTTGCTTGTTGATGAAAGCCGATAGATATTCTGCCACAGCTTTGACCGCCGCGATGGTCGTGGGGTAATTCATGTGCGTCGGGCCGATTGAACCGACGAAGGCCAGCGGCGAGACGGCTTCAGAACGCTCCGGGTCATCCTGAGCGTCGGAATAGGCTGAATCCGTTGAATTTTCCCCACCTTGCGTACCCCCGTCCACGGCGGCCGAACCATAGCCGCTTGTGACGACCGAGGCGTTGAGGAGACCCTGGGTGTGGGTCTCCGAGCCGATGGCGACACCGACCCCGTTGACTCCTGAAGACTGCGCCGAGCGGGACACAGACCCCATGAGGCGCATCAGCACGACCTGCTCCTCCAGCGCATCAAGCAGCGGCGCCAGCGTGGACAGCGCCGCGGCACCGTGGCGAGTGAGTTGAGATGCCCCCGACATGTAGAGGCTGTCGCTGCGTTCTTCGTCGCGCATGCCGGAAACCGCGGAGGCAATCGTCTCCAGGAAGCCACGAACGGAAGAGAAATCCTCATTCTGCGCGAGATCACGCAGGCGTCGAGAAAGAAGGGAAATCGGCTGACCGTCGTTGCGAGCATTGACCGTTCGAATGAGGTGGTCCAGCTCGGATTGCTTCGGCGGCATGGACGTCGCGAGGGTGCGTTGCTCGACGCGCCCGGTATCGGAGATGATGACGAGAAGATAGGTGTT
>JALCOX010000039.1 GCA_022649925.1 Bifidobacteriaceae bacterium
TCTGGATTTGGTTTTTGTGGCACTTGCTTTGTCCAATCAGTTGTACAGATCAGGATCAGTCGTGAACGTCAAAATCGTCAGCAACTACTCGCAGCATAGCAGCGAGCTTGTGCGATTCGGCGTTTGAGGGGTAGTGATGACGTCGTAGACCATTGCCTGCAGAGTCGAGGAGCTTGATGAGATCCTCCACGATGGCAGCCATATCGTCCGGCTGTGGACGAGTCGCTTTCACCACCGAGGGAGCAGGACCGAGCAGATGCACGTCCAGAGCCTGAGGGCCCTTACGTCCGTCTGCGACGGAAAACTCGACCTTGGCACCCTTGCGCAACGTCGTCACACCTGCAGGAAGAGCGCTGAGCGGCAAGAAGACATCTCGGTTGTCATCGCTCGTGATGAAACCGTAACCCTTCTTGGCATCGAACCAACGTACCTTACCGCTAGGCATATCAACACCTCTTGCCTCTTGAAAGTCGTGCGTTGCAAAGATCTTTCGCAACGTGGATGGCGAAATCCATCCGCCTTTACTTTACCCATATTCGCTGACACGTGCGCTTTGTGTCATGCGCGAAATCGCACTAGTGACGCGGGTTCCCGCCGTGCTTGGGAGTCTGCCGATGAGGAGTCTGTCCCGAGCGCAGCTCCGGCGCAGCGGTGGGAGCGGTCACGGCTTCCTTCGCCGTCATGACTTTGGGCTTGATTTCCACAGTTCCGCCGTACTGCTTGGGAAGGGGCAGGCCGACGTTGATGGTCAAACCGCCACCGGGCGTCTGCGTCGCGCAGATGAAACCAGAGTGCGCCTTCACCACCGAGCTTGCGATGGCCATTCCGAGACCGGTCCCACCCTTTTCGCGAGCTCGTGAGGCGTCGGCCGTGTAGAAGCGCTCGAACAGCTGCCCCAGAGCTTCGGTTTTCACACCGGGGCCGTGATCAGCCACGCGAACGAAAGCGTAGGGAATGCCGGAGTTGGTCGACGCCGCCACCTCGACCGCATTGATGAACTCTCCCAGCGACTCCGGCTTCGTCCCCAGCTCCGCAAGTCTCTGAGGATCAATTGACGCCTTCACCACGTTGAGCGAAATCTGCACCGGCGAGTCGTTGGGCGTGTAGCGGTGGATATTGCCCACGATATTAGTGAAAACTTGACGCAGTCTCGTAGCGTCCGCAATCACGGTGACTGGTTGCAGCGACTTTTCTTCGAACTGAGCCAGCGCCACGCGCGTGCGCGACGCAGATTGGACTCCCACCACTCCCGGCTTGATGGCGAGGCTACCCATCACCACGGGGCGTAGTGGATCGAGCGCGTGAAGGTCCTCACCGATGTCACTGAGCATGGTGTCGAGGCGAACGCTCTTGGTGACGTCCGCTCCCCTGCCCTCGTCAAGTCTGGCAAGGCTCAGGAGGTCTTCAACCAAGGCCGCCATGCGTGTCGAGGACGCCTCGATGCGGTGAATCGCCTCATCCGCTCGGTCGAGTGCCCCCGGCGAGTTCCGCTGCATGCGATACAGCTCGGCATAGCCATGAATCGCCGCAAGCGGGGTGCGCAACTCGTGGCTGGCATCCGAGACAAAGCGCTTCATCTTGTTGGTGCTGTTTTCTTGCTCCTTGAAGCTCTGCTCAATGCGGGCCAGCATGATGTTGAGCGAAGAGGACAACGATCCGACCTCGGTGTTCTCCGGCGCCGCCGGAACACGCATTGACAGATCGCCGGCGGCGATCTTTGCCGCAGTCTTCTCGATGCGCTTGAGGGGCGCGAGGGTCCGCGAGATAGCAATCGTTCCCAGAGCCATAGCGAGGGCGAGAATCAGGAAGCCAACCACGAGGAAGTAGCGGGTGATCGCCCCGGACGTATCCATGGCATCACTGAGCGAGAGTCCAATGAAGAACACACCGTCCGTTCCGTCGTCGTCGGTGACCCACCGCAGCGCCACCACGCGCCAGGGCGACGAGGTTGACGACGATGAAGACGTGGTGGACGACGTGGAGGTGCCGGACGACTTCGCGTCCGCGAGCGTCACGGTTTTGGACGACACCGTGGTCGGAGTGCCGATTTTGATGGAGCCCATAGAACCGGATGCTGGAAGATTCGGCATGGTGACGGCGCCATCGCGCATCGTTGGAATGAGCGGCGTCTTGATGACGTCGTAGTTGGAGTCGCGAATCTGAAGGAAATAGTCCGTAGGAGTGGAGCCCCCGCGGTCAGAGAGCTGATCGATGTTGTTGATGACCAGCTGCGCCTGCCGGGTGAGCTGCAAATCAGTCTTGTCGAGCATGTAGGTCCAGATGAGCTGTCGGGTGGTGAAAGCCGCGACAGACAGACCGACAGTCAGCAGAATCAGCAAAATCGAAACCAGTCGCGAGGAAAGAGGCACTGCGTCCATGCGGCGCATTGCCTTATTCCACAGCGATGGTTTCGTCGCTTTTTTCGTGGTCGTCGTCTTCAATATCTGATTAATCCTGTCAGCTCTCAAATTCCCCAGCGGGCCAAAGTACCTGAGTACCTACTAACGCCTCAGTTCGCGGCCGTCTGCTGCTCGTCGCGGGGCGTGCGAATCATGTAGCCGATGCCCCTCTTCGTCTGAATGAGCGGGGTTACCTTCTGCTTCTGCCCATTCTCATCGACGCGCTCGACTCCGTCGACCTTCTTCCTCAAATAAGAGATGTACGACTCAACGATTGCGGCGTCCCCGCCCCAGTCATATTGCCATACGTGATCGAGAATTTGAGCCTTGCTCAACACGCGGCCCTCGTTGTCCATGAGATACCGTAGGAGCTTATATTCCGTGGGGCTGAGATCGATGATCTCGCCGGCGCGCGTCACGTCGTGGGAATCCTCGTTGATCTCGAGATCCGCCACGCGAATGATGGGGTCGGATTCACCTTCCTGACGGGTTCTGCGCAGGATGGCACGGATGCGGGCCACTACCTCTTCCAGGCTGAAGGGCTTGGTGACGTAATCGTCGCCTCCCACGGTCAGACCCATGACCTTGTCCTGAGTGTCGTCGCGCGCGGTGAGGAAGAGCACCGGGGCGTCAATTCCTCCCTGACGGATGCGACGAGTCACTGTGAAACCATCGATATCAGGAAGCATGACGTCAAGAACGACCAAGTCCGGTTTGGTCTTCTCAATGACGTCGATTGCCTCGGAGCCCGTGGCAGCCGAAACCACTTCAAATCCAGAGAAATGGAGGGAGGCCATGAGCAGTTCGCGAATAGATGGCTCATCGTCGACCACAACGATCGATGCTTCAATTGATTGACTCATGATTTAAGAATGCCTTCTTATTCTGTTTATTTCCTGAAAATCGACTGTAGGCTACTCATACGTAGTTTCATCGCGGGCACTAGATGAGCATTGTCCTTTTGGAAGGATAACGCAACGGGCACTCACAGCCGTCCTATCTCTGGGCGGGAGTGTCGGATCTGTCGTGATCCTCAGCACTTTGCGAAGCGTCCGAGGCAGTGGTGGAGGGTTCCTCGGCCTCAGCGTCCGCCCCCGGGGTACGTTTTGCGCTCTGTGAGAATTTGGCACGCAGGAAGTGTGAGACTCCCGTCCCCTCTCCCTGCTTCCGGTGGCTGCGATGACTCGCCGCCGCGTGACGTCGGTGAGTTTTGCGTCTGCGGGCAGAGCGGATTGCGAGAAATACGATGAGACCGACCAGTGCCACTGCGACCACGATGCCGGCGATGATGGCAGTGAGACGGAGGGGCGCTGCGTCTCGATCCGCTTTCACCGCCTCAATCTTGTGCGCAAGGGCGATGGCCGCACCCGACCAGTCGGGGGTCTTGTTCTTCACGATGGGCTCAACCGCCGCTTCCGACAGGGAATCCACCGTTCCCTGGTTCTTCAACCAGGAGTCCGAATTCTTGGAGACGACAACGGCGAGGTTGCCATCCTCCGAGGCGACCGCCAGCATGACGGTGTTCTTTGCAGGTTCCAGAGATTCCAGTTGGGCCGCGGCCCACGTGGCCGGTTTCTCCTTGGTGTCGAAGGTCGACAGATAGAGCAGATTGAGATTCACTCCCGCCTTCGCCTTTACCTCCTTGACGGCGTCGTTGACTTTGCCGAGGTCTCCTCCGAGAAGGTTCTGAGTATCAGTAATGGTAGAGCTGTCGGTGTCGTCAGCGGATTCTGCCGCGACCCCCGACGTCAGCGGCACCGTGGCCGTCATCCCCACAAAGGTTGCGACGATAAGGATCACAGAAAGAAGAAGGCGCACGAGCCTGCTGCGGACGTCGCCGACCGAACAACGGGAAAAATCACATTCGACCACAGGGTCCGATTTTTGCGACATCGAGGGAGGAATTGACATACCTTCATCGTAATCAAAGCCACCGAGATAACGCGAGGCTTTGAGGCTGTTCACAACACAACATGCAAACACCAGAAAGAAGGTTGGAATGTCAACTCAATACCAAGTGGATCCTGCGCAGATCGCCGCCTCGAGCGCGGCGGTTTCGGCGTCCGTCTCCTCCATTCGGAGCGCCGTGGGAGGAATGTTCGGCAATCTCACACAACTGCAGAGCGTGTGGCGAGGAAGCGCCGCCAGTCAATTCACGCAGGTTTCCGAGCAGTGGAAGGCGGCCCAGCAGCAGATGGAACAGTCGCTCGAGGCCATTCAAAACGCGCTCGCGCAGGCATCGAACGTGTACTCAGACGCAGAAATGCAGGCCAGTAGGCTCTTCTCTCAGTGACCCGGTCCCTCAAATGCTAAGACCCCGGTTCCGAAGAACCGAGGTCTTAGCGTCATTGCTCAGATGCTGCTTGACTCAATCACCTGATCGAGTCAAACGATCAGTAGCCCATGTCAGGCTGAGCAGCGGGAGCAGCTGCCGGAGGTTCCGGCTTGTTGGCAACCACAGCTTCAGTGGTGAGGAACAGGCCGGCAATGGACGCCGCGTTCTGCAGAGCAGAGCGAGTCACCTTCACCGGGTCTGCCACGCCAGCGGTGAGGAGATCCTCGTAAGTGTCGGTCGCTGCGTTGTAGCCCTGGCCCGCAGAAAGGGTGCGAACCTTGTCGATCACAACTTCACCGGACTGGCCCGCGTTTTGCGCGATCTGCTTGATGGGAGCCTCGATGGCGCGGAACACAATCTGTGCACCCGTCGCCTCGTCGCCCTCGAGCTTGACGTTCTTCTCAGCGGAAGTCGCTGCCTGAACAAGCGCGACGCCGCCTCCGGGAACCAATCCCTCTTCGACGGCAGCCTTGGCGTTGCGGACAGCGTCCTCAATGCGGTGCTTGCGTTCCTTGGCCTCGACCTCAGTTGCCGCGCCGACCTTGATGACGGCCACGCCACCGGCGAGCTTTGCGAGACGCTCTTGCAGCTTCTCACGGTCGTAGTCGGAGTCGGTGTTCTCGATCTCGGTACGGATCTGCGCAACACGTGCGGCGACGTCTTCCTTGGAGCCTGCGCCGGACACGATGGTGGTCTCGTCCTTGGAAATGATGACCTTGGCAGCGGTTCCCAGAACGTCGGTGTCGATGGAGTCGAGCTTCAAGCCCAACTCGTCGGAAACGACCTGTGCACCCGTGAGAATTGCCATGTCCTGAAGCATCGCCTTGCGACGATCTCCAAAGCCAGGAGCCTTGACGGCGACGGAGCTGAAGGTTCCACGGATCTTGTTGAGGATGAGGGTAGCGAGTGCTTCGCCATCGACGTCCTCAGCGATGATGAGCAACGGCTTGCCACTCTTCATGACGAGATCTGCAATGTGGATGACGTCCTGCTGGCTGGAAACCTTGCCCGAGGTCAGCAAAATGTAGGGGTTGTCAAGAACTGCGGTCTGATCGTCCGCGTTGGTGACGAAGTACGAAGCGATGTAACCCTTGTCGAAGCGCATACCTTCGGTGAACTCGAGGTCCAGACCGAACTTATTGTTGTCTTCAACGGTGACGACGCCGTCCTGGCCGACCTTGTCCAAAGCCTCGGCGATCTTCTCGCCAACCTCAGGATCACCGGCAGAAATCGTTGCGGTCGCAGCGATCTGTTCCTTGGTCTCAACGTCCTTGGCGGTGTCGAGCAGCTGCTTGACAATCGCGTCAGAGGCCTTCTCGATACCACGGCGCAGCTCGATCGGGTTGGAGCCCGCGGCCACGTTCTTCAAGCCTTCGTGCACCAAAGACTGCGCCAAAACGGTCGCAGTGGTGGTGCCGTCGCCTGCGACGTCATCCGTCTTCTTGGCGACTTCCTTCACCAGTTCGGCGCCAATGCGCTCGTACGGGTCTTCGAGGTCAATCTCCTTAGCGATGGAGACACCATCGTTGGTGATTGTCGGAGCGCCGTAGCTCTTGTCGAGCACAACGTTGCGACCCTTCGGCCCCAGCGTCACCTTGACGGTGTCAGCCAGCTTATCGAGACCGTCGAGCATGCCTGAGCGTGCTTCTTCGTCATAAGAAATAATCTTTGCCATGTTTCCTCCACGATGGCTCGTTGTAATCCATCCACTTGAGGCCAAGTTTTAACATTGCCGTCAGCTGCAGTGTTATCACTCTCATGCCCCGAGTGCTAAAAGTGAGATTAGCACTCAAGCAAAGAGAGTGCCAACTGACCATCGCTTGTTACCTCTCGGCATAAAGAGGAAATCGAATTGGAAGGACCGGAAGCGTGTGCCACATGTGCACCGTGTTTCGCACCGCATGAGATTTATGAATCAGTGCGAAGGACTCCTCCGTCCTTCATCGTTGAAACGACGGTCTTTAACGAAATCCAGAGTTAATACTCAAATTGTGGGTCTTAAAACTGGGGCTTGGTTTACTGGGTGTGTTTAATGTTCCGGAGGTGCGTGACTTTCGAGTGTGACTTATTCCGTGGAACTCTGTGCCGGTATCGGTGTCCGTGATCAGAAGGCGAGCAAACGATCCCCAGCACCCGGGCAGGGGCCACGTTGCGAAGAGTAACACCCTATTTGCGGTGAATCTTGTCTGGTGGTGGTGAACTACGCTCAGTTGTGATGAACTACGGTCCTTGAATCCGCATGAAACCGAGGCAAACCAGTCCAGAATTCATCGCAACCAGAAGAAACTCACCACAACCAAACAGGCACGAGCCAGAAAAAAGGAAAAACACCCCACACCCACTCTCGAACCCAACCGGCAGGGATAAACTTCACCACCCACAAATCAGGACTCAGCATCAGAAAAGATAGGCAGGCCGAACACACCCGGATAAGACCCATCAGAGTACTAACCCAAAATTCAAACTTTCGCACCGATGAGGCCTGTGGCCATCAGTGTGAAATGAACGAAAAATAAAAAACCCACGGCGTGAACCGTGGGTTTCAGAAAATCCTTGAATCTCTATCGCAGAGAATTCAGATCAGATCTTGGTGACCTTGGTGGCCTGGATGCCCTTAGGACCCTGCTCGGATTCGTAGTCAACCTTGTCACCCTCGTCGAGGCTGCGATAGCCATCGGACTGGATAGCAGAGTAGTGAACGAAGATATCCTCGGAGCCATCCTCAGGAGTGATGAATCCATATCCCTTGGTCGCGTTGAAGAATTTAACGGTACCGGTTGCCATAATTAAACCTAACTTCCTTAATAACCGAACTCGTACGAGCGAATTGCTGTTGCCCTTCAAAAACCTGCACGGTCGGCAATCTCTATAATACCCACGGGTATGCCCAAACACACCGAACAAAACTGTTAATTCTGTGTGAAGGCTCGGTGCCCATGCTCACCACGGCTCATCGAGTGACGTACATGACCGCGACAGGGGCTGTGATTGCAGACGCCTGGACGACTGAGCTGATGCCCAACTTTGAGGCGACATCTTTTGCAGTGGCCTCGTCGGCTGCGGTCTTGTACCACACGACGTTTGCCGTGACATTGGTGCTCCCGCTGGGGTTCTTCGCGGCGACATTCGTATATCCGGCGGACTTGAGAACTGAGGCCTTCGTTCCAGCGAAGCCCGCAGTTCTAGAAGACAGACCGTTGTAAATAATGACCGATTTCGATGTATCGGCAGAACTCGTCGTCGCCGTCGTGGAATCTTTGGACTTCGAGTCCGAATCGGAAGATTTCGAATCGGAGGAATCCGAGTCAGAGGAATCTGTCTTCGTGCCAGACGTGGAAGAGTCCTTGGACGACGTGGACGCCTTCGAGTCGGATGTGCTCGAAGTGTCAGAAGAGGTGTCGGACTTAGAAGAATCAGCGTCTGAATCCTTGGACTTGTTCGTCGTCGTCGAAGTCTGGGAGGTGGAGGACGAATCCGTACCGGAGAAGAGCTCACGGCCCTTGCCGCTCATCCACAGCCACGTGCCAACCGCGAGCGCCACGGCGACGATGAGGGTGATGAGGTAAGGCAGCAGGCGCGCGAGCCAGCTGCGCTGCCCGCGGTGCAGACCGATGGGACCGCTGGGAGGATTCTCGAACTCATCCCTCATCGGTGCCTCATTCGTTTGATTCTGAGCCATGCTTTCCACCTCTCGTCAAATGGCACTTGCGCACCACTGATTTCTTTCTACCGCGATTCTAGCGGCCCTCTTGCCCAAGAGCTGATTCAAACACTCGACTTACCATCCTTCTCCACAAGAGCGACCTCCAAAAAAGGCCCCCGCCCCTCGCAAAGGCCCTCCCAGTATTAAGGTGTGAACCGTGACTGAACGTAAACCTCTCAGCGAACTCATGGATCTACAGTGGGCGCAGGCCCTAGCCCCCGTCGAACCCAATATTCGACACATGGGCGATTTTCTACGCGGCGAAATTGCGGCACACCGCCGCTATCTACCGGCAAACGAAAATATTTTCCGCGCCTTCTCCACCCCAATGAACCAGGTCAAGGTTCTCATCGTCGGCCAGGACCCTTACCCCACGCCTGGAAATCCCATCGGCCTGAGCTTCGCTGTGGACCCAGCCGTCCACCCCGTGCCCGCGAGTTTGCGCAACATCTTCACCGAAATGGTTGACGACTTGGGCGTGCCCTCCCCCGACAATGGAGATCTGAGGCCCTGGACTCATCAAGGGGTAATGCTGCTCAACAGGTGCCTCACCGTCGGCGTCGGCAAACCGGCAAGCCATCGAGGGCAAGGATGGGAAGCCGTCACCGAACAGGCGATCAGGGCACTCAACGCACGCACCGACTCCGAGGGCAAGCCACTTCCGCTCGTAGCGATTCTGTGGGGCCGCGATGCCCGTAACCTCAAACCCCTCCTCACCCATGCCGTCATCGTCGAGTCGGCCCACCCCAGCCCCCTCTCGGCGCGTCATGGATTCTTTGGCTCCCATCCCTTCTCCCGCGCGAATGCAGCGCTCCAAGAAATGGGTGCGACACCGGTCAACTGGGAACTGCCTTCCGCACAGGTTCAGCCGACTGACGACACTCCGGTTTTCTAACCACCCCTCAATCCCAGCAGTCCAGGAGCCGATTTTCAGCCTTTCTCCGCCCCTTGTCATTAAAGTGGAGTTCATGGCTCTTTTTCCACCAGTACCGCAACCCAGTGCAGGCGACACCTCGAACGCGCAAGCGCCCGCCTCGTCTGCCTTCCAACTCAACGCCAATGACATGAACCGCGCAAAGGACCTCACAGCCCGCCTGCGCCAGAGGTTCTCCGAGGAAGTCATCGGGCAGAAGATGCTGCGCGAGTCCCTCATCACAACGCTCATCGCGGGCGGTCACGTTCTCATTGAATCGGTCCCAGGCTTGGCCAAGACGACGGCCGCACAGACGCTGGCACAGTCCGTGTCTGGCACCTTTAAGCGCGTGCAGTGCACACCCGACCTCATGCCGTCCGACCTCGTGGGAACTCAAGTTTTTGACTTCGCCACGCAAAAACTCGTGACGCAAATCGGCCCTATTCACGCCAACTTTGTGCTCCTCGACGAAATCAATCGCTCCAGTGCGAAGACTCAGTCCGCCATGCTCGAGGCAATGGCCGAAGGCGCCACCACCATCGGCGGCGAGCGCATCGGTCTGCCCACACCCTTCATGGTCATTGCGACCCAGAATCCCATCGAGGAAGAGGGAACGTATAACCTCCCCGAGGCTCAGATGGATCGCTTCTTCATGAAAACGGTCATGAGCTACCCCACCGAAAGCGAAGAGAAGAACATTCTTCGCCTCATCTCCGAACGGGGCACGGACACTCCCAAACAGACCCAGGCCGCGCAAAAGATCGACATCTCGGACATCGACTTCCTGCGCACCTGCTCACGTCGCATCCATGTCTCCGAACAGATCATGAAATACGCGGTCGATCTCGTCTCGACGACGCGTGGGGCCGGAAGCCACCCCATCAAGGGTCTCGCGCAAATGGTGCGCCTGGGCGCAAGCCCACGAGCCTCCATCGCCCTGGTGCGCGTGGGTCAGGCCTTCGCACTCATGAACGGCCGTGACTACGTCATTCCGGAAGATCTCAAGATGTTCGCCCACGAAATCCTGCGCCACCGCGTCCTGCTGACCTTTGAGGCGTTGGCGGACGGAATGAGCAGCGACGACATCGTGGACAACGTCCTCGAGGTGGTCCCTGCCCCATGATCGCACCGACCCGCACAGATTCGATTCGCAAGCGCATCGAATTGTTCGGCTCCCGGCTCACGCTGCCCATCACTCGCAGAGCCTTGGGGGCTCTCGAAGGTGAGCACGGCTCTACGCAGCGAGGTCACGGATACGACTATCTCGATCTGCGCGCCTATCAGCCCGACGACGAAGCCCAGCTCATCGACTGGAAGGCGTCCGCGCGCTCGGGCAGGCCCATCGTCGTCAACAAGCAGCGCGACGTCACATCCACGGCGTGGCTCCTTCTCGATGTCAGCTCCCCCATGATGGGTTCGGCCGAGCGGGGAGAACGCCTCCTCGACGTGGCAGCAAACGCCCTGCGCATGTTCGCCATACTCAGCTTGAAGCGCTCCGACGAGATTTCGCTCGTGCTGGGAGATTCCCGCGCCATCACGCGCGTACCTTTTTCCGGCGGCTACGCAAAGTTCGATCGTCTCCTCGACGAGAACCTCGACGGAATCAGTCCACATCCGCGCAATTTGACGTCTCTCCTCGAGTACGCCACGAGGATCCGGGGCAAGAACAGCCTCATCGTCATCGCCAGCGACGACACCGCCATGAATGAGGAACACGCCGAGCTCATCCGCGTCATTTCGCAGAATCATCCTCTCGTCTTCATCGCCGCCACGCCGCTCAACCCCTTTTCTCCCGCGTTGCCGGGAGTCCAGGACGCCCTCAACGGCAAACGCATGCCGGCCTTTCTGCGCACCTCTGAGGCGGAAAGCAGCGTGAACGCGCGTCGCGAGTTCCTCGCCGCCACCTTTGAGCACCAGCTCTCCCGCGGCGGTGACACCCTGCTGAGAGCAGGATCGAGCGAAGACATGCTCACCTCATTCACCCACCTCATCTCCACCCGTTTGCACGGAGCACGGCCACGCACGATGAGCCTGCTCCCCAGGCTTCAGGGGGCAATGCAGTGACTCCTCATTTCACTCTTCTGGCAGTCGCGAGCCCCGTTCCCACCATCGATTCGGTGAACTTCTACGTTCTTGCGGCCATAGTGCTTGTCCTCGCCGCCATCGCCCTGGTGGCCATTCCCCTGTTGCTGCGCAACCGAGAACCGCACGCCCGCGCCACCTCGAGACACGGCGTCAATCGCAATCCGGAGAAATGGCGCGACGACGTGGCCGCGGTCCTCGACCGCTATCACGCGGGAGAACTCAGCGAAAACGAGGCGTATTCCAGTCTCGCCCGCATCGCGCGAGCGTTCGCGTCGCTGCGCCTGGGAACCGATCTCACCACCAAGACGCTGCTGGATCTCAAGCGGCATCACCAGATTGGTTCCCGCGCTCACTTCGACGCGCTCAAGCAGACAATCTCAGCGCTCTACCCGCCCGAGTTCGCCGACGCGGCCAGCAACACTCAGGCCGCGGAATCCAGCGTGGAATCCGCCGCGAATTGGGTCGATTCCATGATTGAGAGGTGGGTCGCATGAGTGGATTCACCTGGCGGTGGCCACTGGCGTTGGTCATCGGAGCCCTTCTCATCATTGGTCTCGCTGTCGCCGTCATCGTTCTGACGTCACGCAAGCGCATGACGCCTGAGCCCCAGCAGGCCGCCTCCCCCAACGAACCGTCAAAAAAGTCGTTGCCCCAGGTCTGGAATCTGCGCGCCCATCTCGGCACTGGGATCGTCGCCGAACGCTACCGCGTCTATCGTGCGGCGTGCGTCTCGGGAGTCGTCCTGCTCTGCGTTGGACTCCTGGCATCCCTGGGCCTGATCGCCCGCCCCAGCACTGTGGATGACGACGCCTCCGCGCAATCCTCACGAGACATCGTCCTGTGCCTGGACGTGTCTGGCTCTGCGCTCCCCTTCGACCGTGAGGTCATCGCAACTTATCTCGAACTGGTGAAGAACTTCAAGACAGAGCGCATCGGTATGAGCATCTTCAACTCGACCTCCCGCACCGTCTTCCCCCTCACCGACGACTACTCTCTGGTGTCCAAGCAGCTCACCTCCGCCATGACGGCGCTCAAGGGCGTCCAGACTCAGGACGACATCGACAAAATGAGCGACCGACAATATCAAGAGATTTCCGACTGGCTGTCGGGAACCCAGAACCGCAAGGACGCCACCAGTCTCATCGGTGACGGACTCGTCAACTGCGCCGCCATGGTCCCCGATTTCTCCGCCTCCGCCAACGGTTCAGCGAAGCGAACGTCGCCGGCGTCAATCGTTTTCGCCTCCGACAACGTCCTCTCCGGTTCCCCCCTCTACACCTTGCAGGAGGCTCTCGCCATCGCCACGAAGAACGACATCCACGTCGACGGGCTCTTCACCGGGGCTCAGGCATCCGAGAACGACGCTACGACAGTGGATATGAGAACCCGCGTAGAGGCGGCTGGAGGAACATTCCTCACCCGGTCGCAGGCGAGTTCTGTCGATCAATTGGTGCGCAGCATCGAATCGGAGAAGACCAAGAAGGCGGAACAGGACGCGACCTCTGACCTCGTTGACACCCCGGCGGTGTGGGTGGCAGCGCTCATCGTCATTCTGGGGGTTTACTTCGTTCTGCAGGGGTGGGTGAGACGATGACAGGATTCACGTTTATTCCGCTCTTTGGCAATCTCTGGCTGACGATTGTGATGTGCGTCGTCGTCTTGGGTGCCTTTGGAATCGGCTGTGGTCTGTTCGTGAGGCACCGCCTCACCAGCGATGCCACCGCGCTCGATTGGGTGCGCCGCGGACTCATCGCCGTGTTGCTGTGTGTTGCGGCGCTTGGCCCCAGCACGGTGACCGCCACGAAGACTCAAGCGGTCAACCGAACGGACGTCTTCTTCGCGTTTGACGTCACGGGTTCCATGGCGGTCGCCGACGCGCAGTACGGTTCCTCCGCTCGCATCACACGGCTGGAGGCCGCGAAGAAGACCGTTGACGACATCATGGGTCTGTACAAGAGCGCGAGTTACGCCGGAGTCAGCTTTGGAACCGGCGCGAGTCTTGACGTTCCGTTGACCCCAGATTCCCGAGCCATCTCGAACTGGGCACACAACCTCAGCGTCGAGCCCACGGCCGTGTCGAGTGGATCGTCCCTCGACGCGCCGCTCGACACGCTCATTCGCACCATGCAGCAGACACGGCAAGACCACCCGAACGACCTCATCGTTCTGTATTACTTGTCGGACGGAGAGCAGACGAGCACGACCGAACGCCGCACTTTCTCCTCGCTGCGAACCTTCGTGGAAGGTGGCGCCAGCATCGGGCTGGGCTCGACTGCGGGGGGCAGGGTTCCACTCACCGAGGCATCGACGTCATCTTCGAATCCTGCGGCAAATACACAGCAATGGGTCACCGATCCGAGCACCAAGAAACCCGCAATTTCGAAGATGGATGTCGACAATCTCAAGGACATCGCCGACGAGGTTTCCATCGATTACCTGCACCCGGATGCCACGACGACGGCAACAAAACTCACGGCGAACGTGTCGCACCAGTACTCGATGCTCGCCACGAACAAGACTCGCACGCACGTCTCGTCGTTCGTGTGGCCCGTGGCTCTGGCGCTCTTCGGCTTGATCTGCTGGGAGTTCGCTACTGCGCTCTCCAAGCAAAGGAGGTACCTGTGATGACGGAGCATGAAATTCCTGGAACGGCTGAGACACCTGCACCATCTACTGTCCCCGCAACGTCTGCGGTCACGGAGGATGGATCCAGGCGCCATCCCCGTCGTCTCGTCCGTATTCTCTGCGATCTGGCAGCCGTCGTCTGCGTTCTGGCGGCGATCCTCTTCGGCTTCAACGCCGCCGTGTCAAACGGATTTAACTCCACGGCCGCAACGTTGCGCGAGAATCAAAAGATCTATTCGAAGATCGTCAAGGGCAGCACCGACACCGAGCTCGACACCCTCGTGAGTTCTCAGAAGCAGGTCAATGCCCAGCTCTCTGAGGCACGTGCGTCTACATCTGTCCAGCTGCCGAAGGTCCGCTCGGCGCTCACGGCCGCGACCTCAGCCTCCGCCAAGCTCGACGAACAGATTAAGAAGCTTCAGGGTAGCCCCAACGGGGCGGAGTCTCAGGGCGCATCGGTTGACGGAACTTCATCATCAAACGATTCTTCCGGTTCCTCTGGAGATAATTCCTCTGACAACGGTTCCTCTGACGCAGACAAGAAGGCCGAGCAGAAGAAGCTCGACGCGCTGTTGAAGCAGAACACCTCGTCGAATCAGGGCGATGACGATTCGTCGACGACCTCCCCCGACACGTCGACGACGAAGCCATGGTAGGTGAGGTACATGGGGTACTGAGATCAATTCTGAAGAATTGATTCGCTTGTGTGTACGCTCGGCCAGACTTCTCATTTTTATTGAGATCAATTCTGAAGAATTGATCCGCTTGTATGTACCTCAATTTTTTACTGAGATCAATTCTGATGAATTGATCCGCTTTTATATACATTCGACCACACCCCTCATTTTTTTCTGTCCTCACGTCTCACATGCGGTTGAGTAGAGATATGACCTTAACAACACCTTCCTCTCACTTCGGGTCCCCAACGCTCGACCGCTGGGATCCCTCCGAGAATTCGGCCCTCAGTCGCCTCGGAGCACCCTCCATTCCTCGCCCCTGCAGCTGCGCCTCGGCACGGAGCAGAGCGGTCGACTGCGTCAACGAAGCTGCCCACGCAAGCTTCGCCCCCATCACCGATGGCGAAGGCCTCGCGCGCCGCGCCCTGCGCGTCAACTGGACGGGAACCGCTGCCGACAACTATCGCCGCGAAGTCACGCGCCTTTCACATCAGCTGCTCGAAACCGAGAATCGCATGAGATCTCTGGTCACCACCACGAGCACCGAAATCGGAGGCCACTGATGGCGACGACGTCAACCGCGGAAATCTTCGGAGGAAATTCTTCGGCGAACCTCGAAGAATTCGTGCAACTGACCGGTGAGCTCAGCGAGGCCTCACGCTCCTTGCTATCCGCCTCCAACAACTGGACCTACGTCGACACGACGCTCAGGGACACGGCGGCCCAGCTTCGTGATTGCCTCGCCGTACACGGCAGCGCAAGCGAGGCGGACGCCGCCACCGGTGTCCATCACGATGCGTGGAACCCCGCCGTTGCAACCAGATGCGCGTCCACTGCCAACGCCGTGGCGACAGACCTTTCGCAGGCAGCACGTTCCTATTCGGAGATGTCAGACCTCGTGGCACGGGCCCACAGCCTTTACTCCACAGCAGATAACGCCATGAGTTCGATAATGACGGGGATCATCGGTTCTGTCAGCGCCGCACTCCCCCTGAAAATACTGGCGGGAGCCACCGCGCTCTTCGGCGGAGCCGCCTGGGTTGCTGGAGGGAATGGAAGATTCAAGACCCTCGGTGCACAAGCCCTTCACGCGACGGATGGGGTGCAGGAGGGAATCCTCACCGGGTTTGCAAACGGTTTGCTAGGAGCGACGTCTGCCTTCAATGGCGGAGTTCAATCCGGCGCACCCGTCAGCAAGGCTGCGAGGCTCATTGCGAAGGTGGAGGCACCCCTCGAGGCGCTCTTCTTCGGGGACCGCCTCGTCGTTACGCAACCCCATCCGCAGACCGCACCAATAGCGGCCTCGGCGACAATCGACGACGCCCTTGCCAACCTCGACGCGCTCAACGCGCCGAACAACGGCCTCGATTACGGAACTGTCGCCGTCCAAAAATACGTGGACGCACAGGGGGCCTCTCGCTGGCTCGTCCTCATACCCGGCACTGATACGCACGCGGACACGGCGATTGGATGGGGGCAAAACATTGAGCTCATGAGTTCGGACAACGAACAGCGCCTTCACGCCGACAGCAGCAGACTCGTCATGGAGGCGATGGAGCGCAGCGGGATCGGCAAGGACGAACCCGTCACCCTCGTCGGGCACTCGCAAGGCGGGATTGTGGCGGCGAGTCTCGCGGCAGGTCTCGCTGATAAATACACTATTTCTCACGTCGTGACGGCGGGCTCACCGATCGCAAACCATCCTATTCCTGAGAAGACGTGGGTCACCAGCATCGAAAACAAAGGCGAGCTAGTCTCCAATCTCGACGGCTCAAGAAACCCAGATCGACCCACCTGGCTCACCGTCCGGGGCACCATAAATCCGGCGGATTCAAACGCACTAGAGTCGAGCGGTCCCTTGGCTCGGGCTTCGGCGACCGGCGTCGCCAATGCGCCAGAACACGCCGACATCACCCACGCGATGAATTATCAACGCGCCACGTGGACGAACGCCGAGTCGCTCGGCTCGCCTGCCCTCACCGAACACGACAAGCATTTCCAAGAACAAATTAAAGGAACTCTGAAAACGACCTCGTACTACACCGGGAGAATGGAGCATTGACGAATCCCCTGCCTTGAAAATCTCGTAACCATCCCCTCGCATCTCTGACGTACCCTTGAGATCATGGATCTTTCTCAGATAACACCACCCATCGCACTCAGCCCCCTCGATGGCCGTTACCACAGCCAGACCGCACCCCTCGTCAACTTCCTCAGCGAGCCCGCGCTCAACCGCGAGCGCCTGCGCGTCGAAGTCGAATGGATGATCTTTCTCGCCGAGGGAGACTCCGGGAAAAGCTTCATTCCAGGAGTTCATCCCTTCGCAGAAGATGAAAAGAAATACCTGCGCGCCATCCCCGAAGACTTTGACACCGACGGCATCGCCGAGCATGCTTCCTTTGAAGCCGTCACCCACCACGATGTCAAGGCGGTGGAATACTACATCGACGCCCGTCTTGACTCTGCAGAAGAGGCCCTGGGACACCCCACGGCTCTGAGCACCGTCAAACCCTTGGTTCACTTCGCGTGCACCTCCGAAGATGTCAACAACCTCTCATATGCACGCTGCATCAAAGGAGGCGTCGAAGAAGTGTGGCGTCCGCTCTTCGAGCGGCTCATCAGCACCGTGGATTCGGCGGCCAAACAATTCGCAGATCTTCCGATGCTCAGCCTCACTCACGGACAACCCGCCACACCGACGACTCTGGGCAAGGAACTCGCCGTCTACGTCTACCGTCTACGCCGTCAACTCAAGCATCTGGAACACCAGGAATACCTCGGAAAGATCAACGGTGCCACCGGTACCTTCGGCGCCCACACGGTCGCCGTGCCGGGAGTGGATTGGATCAGTCTTTCCCGCGCTTTCGTCACTGAACGCATGGGGCTCGACTGGAATCCTCTCACCACCCAAATCGAATCGCACGACTGGCAGGCCGAGTTGTACTCGACAATCTCGCACACCAACCGCATCTTGCACAATCTCGCGGTGGACGTATGGATGTACATCTCTCGCGGCGTGTTTGCCCAAGTTCCAGTCAAGGGAGCCACGGGCTCTTCCACCATGCCGCACAAGGTCAACCCCATTCGCTTTGAAAACGCCGAAGCCAACTTCGAGCTCTCCTGCGCACTGCTGGACTCGCTGAGCGCCACGCTTGTCGAAAGTCGCTGGCAGCGCGATCTCACCGACTCCACCACGCAACGCAACGTGGGCTCGGCGATCGGATATTCGGTTCTTGCACTCAACAATCTCCTGGGCGGTCTGGGATCCATCCATCCCAACATCGCCGCCATCGAATCCGAACTCGACGACAACTGGGAGGTTCTGGGTGAGCCAATCCAAACGGCCATGCGAGCCGCAGCGCTCGCCGGTGTCAAGGGAATGGACAACCCGTACGAGCGTGTCAAGGAGCTCATGCGTGGCCACTCGATCTCACACGAGGACGTCGAGACGTTCATCAAGACGCTGGGACTGCCCGACACCATGGCCAACACTCTGCGCTCGCTGAGCCCCTCAACCTACACCGGCCTCGCCAGCAAACTCGTCGACTTCGACTGATTCCTAGCGTTTCCAGGCGTTCCCAGGCATTCCCCACTCTGCAGTAGGCCCTCTCACACCTTTCGCGAATCCGTGAGCAGGGTCTGCTGTCGGTGCCATCACGCACCATCTATAGAAGCCTCGGCCAGAATTCTGCGCGATGATAGATAATGATTCGTAGAAAAGTCAACGGCCCGAAACTCACAGTGATGATTCACTGACTGGATGAGGAAAGAAAAGAGAGATATGACGAAATCGTCGGCTTCCAAGGAGCGCGCGAAAACTCCCACGACCGAACATCTCGACGA
>JALCOX010000040.1 GCA_022649925.1 Bifidobacteriaceae bacterium
CGGGTGTCCGACTTACCATCCGCGCCGGTTTTGGTGAGATAGGGACCGTAGCGGCCGTTGTTGGCCACGACGCTCGCAGTCGTCACCTCACCCGTGGTGGCGTCGGTCTCCTCGAGCGAGCCGACCTCCCTCGGCAGACTGAGGAGTTTCAAAGCGTCGTCGAGTCCCAGCGTCTGAGGATCCATCGTCTTGAAGAGTGACGCCATCTTGGGCTTCTCAGCGGCCTTCGCCTTGCTGCCGCGCTTTGACTTGGTGGGCTTCTCAGCCTTCGTGGGCTTCTGCGCCTCCGGCTCCTCCGGTTTCACCAGTGCGACGTAGGGGCCGAATCGACCCGAACGGACCTCGACCGTGGAGCCGGTCTTGGGGTCGGTCCCCAGAACGCGCGCACCGCCGGCATTTTTCTCGATGAGATCACGGGCAACCTCGACGCTGAGTTCGTCGGGGGCAATCGTGTCCGGGATCGAAGCGTGCTTGAAGTTGCCTTCGGAATCTTGCTGAGTGGTGTCTTCCAGATAGGGGCCATACCGACCGACGCGCACGTTGATACCGCCACCAATCTCGATGGTGTTGATGGCCCGAGCGTCGATCTCGCCGAGTTGCGCAACCTGGGCCTGCAGGCCCTCCGTGGCCTCCTGCTCGTCAGCGGCAGAGTTCTTGCCCTGCCCGAAGTAGAACTCAGTGAGCCACTCCTTGCCGGTCTCCTCCCCCTTGGCAATCTGATCGAGACCATTTTCCATCTTCGCCGTGAACTCGTAGTCCACGAGCTTGGGAAACTTGGTCTCCAAAAGCTTTATCACCGAGAAGGCGAGCCAGCTCGGAATGAGCGCCCTGCCCTTCTCATACACGTATCCGCGGTCGATAATCGTCGAAATGATGCTGGCATACGTCGAGGGTCGACCGATCTCACGAGCCTCCAGCGTCTTCACGAGGCTCGCTTCGGTATACCGTGCGGGCGGCTGAGTCTGGTGCGAACTGGGCTCGACGGAATCAGCGTGCAACACGTCGCCCTTCTCCATCTGGGGAAGGCGACCGTCCCGGTCACTGCGGTCGGCCGCGCGAGCGCCCGATTTCTGCGACTTGTTCAGCGAATCCGTATCCATTCCGTAGACCTTGGTGAAACCGGGGAAGGTAATCACCGTGCCGGAAGCCTGGAAGATGGCCGTGCCGCGAGTCCCTGTGTCGGCACTGAGTTTGACCGTGGCCGTGGACCCCTGAGCATCCGCCATCTGAGTCGCCAGAGTGCGGCGCCAAATGAGGGTATACAGTTTCAGCTGATCCGGCGGAACGAGGCTCGCGAGATCTTCCGGAGTGCGGAAGTGAGAGCCCGCGGGGCGAATCGCCTCGTGCGCCTCCTGTGCGCCCGCCGTCGTGGTGGTGAACTGGCGCGCCGACTTGCTCAAATATTCTTCGCCGAAACGCTCCTTAACCTGAGCGCGAGCGGCGGCGATCGCCTCTCCGGACAGCGTCACCGAATCGGTACGCATATATGTAATGTAGCCGTTCTCATACAGTCCCTGAGCGGCCCTCATCGCGGCGCGCGAACTCATGCCCAACCGGTTGCCGGCGGCCTGCTGCAGCGTCGACGTGGTGAACGGGGCGGAGGAACGGCGGTGATACGGCTTCGTCTCCAGCGATTCAACGGTGTATTCAGCGGAACGCAGCGCGTCGACGAGACCGGCGGCCTGCGCCTCACTCAGCTCGAGCGGAGCGTCTTTCGCGGCCGCCTTCGTCAGTTCTCCGTCATCTCCGAAGTCCTTGGAAACCGCGAGCCGCTTGCCGTCCACCTCAACCATGCGCGCTTCGAAATTCTGCGGGTCGTCGCCGGTCGAGAGCTCGGCCAGAATATCCCAATAAGTCTTCTGCACGAAGGCCATGCGCTCGCGCTCTCGCTCCACGATCAGCCTCGTGGCGACCGACTGCACGCGGCCTGCGGAGAGGCCGGGGCCGACCTTGCGCCACAGGACCGGCGAGAGCTCGTAACCGTAGAGACGGTCGAGAACACGACGGGTCTCCTGAGCGCTGACCATGTCGTCGTCCACCTTGCGGGTCTTGGTGAGCGAGGCCTTGATGGCGTCCTTGGTGATCTCGTGGAACACCATTCGCTTGACGGGGACCTTGGGCTTGAGCGTCTGGACCAAGTGCCAGGCGATCGCCTCCCCTTCGCGATCCTCATCAGTTGCGAGGTAGAGTTCGTCGGCATCCTTGAGAGCGGCCTTCAGCTCGGAGACGGTCTTGCGCTTGTTCGCGTCGACGATGTAATACGGCTTGAAACCATCCTCGATGTCGACGCCGAACTTGCCATACTTGGCCTTCGCGGACGCTGGCACCTGCGAAGGTTGCGCGAGGTCGCGGATATGACCGACCGAGGCGAGGACGGTATAGTCCTTGCCCAAATACCCACCGATCTTTTTCGCCTTGGTGGGAGACTCCACGATGACGAGCTTCTTAGCCATCTCATATCCTTCCGACTTCTGCACACTGGCAGTCCATCTCAGAACTGTATATCACGACTCGCGACGAGCTCGTTACTCAATCGGCAATTGTGGATAACTGGGAGACGCTGGGTGGAGCCGGAGGAGCGCCCACCAGACCGATCGCAGACAGCGGAGACGCCGTGATCTGCCGCATGGCGGAAATGAGCCCCAATCCCACTGCCGATATGCTCGCCACCGCGATCATCGCCGAGCCCTGAGCGGCAGAAACCGTCCACGCGGCCTGCTCCCCCAGCCCCGGAACCAACTGCCACACCAGATAGGCGGAGAACATGATTCCGCAAGCCCCCGCGACCATCATCACCGTCGAGAGTATTTGCAGCGGGGCGCTGGATCTGCGCGCTCCCGCCTTGTCCATTCCCGAGGCGCGGGTGAAGGAGAGCGTGATGAGCGCCAATCCGGTCACGAGCAGGAAGGCGACGAGGACGTCGCTGGGGCGATGCCACTTCTCGACGACGACGCTCAGGCCGACACTCGTCGCGAAGATGAACGACACGACGGAGGCCACAGCGCGCAACGACAGCGGAACCGCCATGACCAGCACCGCAGCCGCCGCGAACGCCGCCACCGAATGACCCGAGGGCGAGGAGTTCGAGGGGTTTGCCAGCGAAGGATCGAGCGTGGGACGCGGCAACACGCGCTTGAGCGTGAACCCCATGAGGAAGCTGGCGAGCGCGAAGCAGACGAGCTGAATGAGCAGCAGCCACCGCCTCCGCACGACCACCATGAGTACCGACACGATGCCGATGATGATAATGAGCCCGATGACGTACGTCGAACGCGTAAAGAATTCAATGAAGGGAGCGAGGAAGCCCGGCATGCCGTCCTTGAGCGTTTCCCAGACGAGATCGTCATACTGCTGGCCCGTTGTGGTACGCACTGCCGCCCACCATGCGAGTCCGGCGGCCAGCAGGAAGAGCAGACCGAAAACGATGCAGAGCACGACGCTGGAGCGGCGCGGGGCGCGTAGCAGCGGGTCTTTCAGCGTCTCGTCGATGGCAGCGGCCGACGGGGCCGGGGTCTCGATGTCGACGACCGGCTGAGGTGCTGAAATTGGCTCCTGCGCAATGGGTTCCTGCGCGGCCACGGGAGGGAAAACTGCAGTCGTTTCGACAGCGTCACTATCGGCAGCGTCACTATCAGCCATGGAACTGGCGTTGCTGCGGGCGGGCGAGCCGGCGTCGTCAGGCTCGGATTGTGGCTGCGGAGGGAATTCACTCATGGTCACGACTGTATTCCTCACACCGCGACACGGTCGTGCACGCGGCGGAATTTGCACGCGATGTCGACAAGAGGAGCACATGAAGGCTGATTGAAACGTATATGAAATTTATACGAACTTTATATGAAGGACTCCCGCGCACCCGCTAGAGGCCACTTACCCTTGCTGCATTCCTGCCCTGGGGGAGTTGGGTGACATAGCGCCGCGTGGGAGCCGTATTCAGTCTACTCGATTTCGCGAATGTGTCGAGTCACGTGACCATTCCAGCTCATCGGAGATATTCGGCCGCTTACACGCCGATCTGCGCGCGTAAGCGGCCGAATATCTCCGATGAGCGCGGAAGTCGCTAGCCCAACAGTGCCGAATACAGCAGACTGAAGACCAGAAGGTGCGAAATGGTGAGGAGTCCCGCGAAGGAGAGCGTGTAGCCGAGCGCCTTGTGCCATTCTTCGCGCGCATGCAGCCGCGAGCCCAGCTTCTTGATGAAGGCGATGGGATGCAGCACGTCCCAACTGTTCACTCGAACCTCGCGACCCAAATACAGTGCGAAGGCCGACGCGAGAATGTAGATGAAGACGATCGCCCACTCGACCGGCGTAATGACGACGCTGTCTGCCGCAAGGATGAGGAGACCCTGGAAGCCGGACAGTGACGCGAGCGCATTGATGAAGCCAGTCAGTGCGAGGGAGAAGACCAGCACGATGTCGTAGTAAAGCGGGACGGGATCGTTCTCGCGCCGATGGCTGAAGTTGAGTTCGGTGATGAGGTACGTCGCGTTGGGGAACATCAGAGCCCACAGGACGAGCCAGAGGACCATCAACACTCTGATGATATCGGCCGCCTGCTCGCCCCAGCCCTGGGAATTGATGAAACCGACGGCGAAGAGCAAGAGAACTCCAAAGACGACCTGGACCAGTAGCGGCGCCAACGAGAGAAAGAGATTCCACAACATGGGCCGATAGATCTTCGTGTGAAAGACGAGGCCTCGCAAGACGATGAGCAGGGCCGTCCACAGTTGAAGTCCCACAAAGGCTAGTGCAGCAATTCCGAGCATGCTGACGATTCTATCGTCCCGACCGCCCGCTTGTTCGTGGAAATTTGACCGCTTACGCGTGCCCGCAGGCACGGAAGCGGTCAAATTTCCACGAACAAGACAGGGACGGGAGCAACTTACCTACTTGACGCGCACGCTGGCGACGTCGATCAGCATGGTCTGCCGGGCCAGCGAGCCAACCGAGCTCACCGGCCGCACAGAATGAACGACCGGTCCCCTAAAAGCCTTCGCGGCGGACTGGCGCGGCGAAAGGGAAGGCAGGGTCATAGTTTTCAACTGCCCGTAAGGGTCAGAGATGCTCGATACGTCCGAACTGGTGTCGTAGAGGATGGGGGCCGAGAGATCGTAGTGAGCTGTGTCGCCCGAAGGAGACGATGACGCAGACGATGCAGCGGCCGATCCGTCGGAATGCGACTCCTGCTCGAGCGCTGCCTCCTGGGCAGAGACCCACGGTAGCGGCATGCCGTCCTTCGTCACTCCCTTTGCAAAGGTGCGCTTCATGCGCCGCATCCCCTCGAGATCTCTCTGAATCGTCTCAGTCACGTTGATGCCATCGTCGATCGGCTGATTCCACACCACCGGAATCTCATAGATGAGCAACCCGGCATTTTGAGCCAGCAGCAGCATCTCCGTGTCGAAGAAGAGGCCGTCGTCGCAGATCAGCGGCAGTAAAGTCTTCGCGGCCTGAGCAGTGACCGCCTTGAACCCGCACTGTGCATCGTGGAAACTGGCGTTGAGGTACGAGTGCAACAGCATGTTGTAGGTGCGGGAGATAAATTCGCGCCGCAGCGTCCTACTGACCTGCGATTCGCTCAGTAGGCGCGAGCCGATCGCGATATCCGCGCCGCCGACCAGTAACGATCCGATGAGAAAGCCGATGTCCTTGATATCCGCGGAAAGCGCGAGATCCATGTACGACACGACCGAGGCGCGGGATTCACCCCACGCAATTTTTAGGGCGTGACCGCGCCCCTCCTGCTCCATGCGCAGGGCACGGATCTCACCCGGAAACTCCCCTGCCAGGCGCTGTGACTGCTCCCACGTGGCATCGGTGCTCGCCATGTCCGCCAGCACGATGTTCCATGTGAAGTCGCCCCGCTGCTGCGCGTGCTCACACAGGAAGCCACGCAGAGCGCGCACGTGAGAATCAAGGGCCGCTGCTTGATTGTGAATCGGCAACACAATGTCGACTGAAACTTCCGCAGACTCGCCGATGCGGTCTACCTGTTCCACGCGAGTCTGGTTTTGCGAAGTGGTGTTTGTGGTGCTCATGATGCTGAGCTAACTCGCCCAAGCTCCGTGCACCCTCTCGGATTCGTCATGATTGCCCACGATTTCTCTGAGAATTCACTGACCGCGCCGGGCCGCAGCGGCTTCTGTCGACTCCTTATCCGCCTCCCACCATTGACGGTTTGCGGCATACCACTTCACCGTGTCTCGCAGACCCTCTCGGAAATCTCGCCGCAGCGGCTGCCACCCGAGCTGCGTCGTCAGCTTTCGCGCGTCAATGGCGTAGCGCCGATCATGACCCGGACGGTCCGCGACGAGGTCAAAGTCATCCGGATCGCGGTCCATCAGCCTCAAGATCTCTCCCAGAACCTCTCTGTTGTCACGTTCACCGTCCGCGCCGATGAGATAGGTCTGCCCAGCCTGCCCGCGGTTGAGCACTTCCCACACGGCCCGGCACTGGTCCTCCACATGAATCCAGTCGCGGACGTTGGCACCCGAGCCATAGAGCTTTGCCCGGCGGCCGGTCAGGATGTTGGTGATCTGGCGCGGAATGAACTTCTCGACGTGCTGGTACGGACCGTAATTGTTCGAACAGTTGGTGATCGTCGCGGCGAGTCCATACGTCCGGTGCCAGGCGCGCACGAGCATATCCGAACTCGCCTTGGACGCCGAATACGGGCTGGAGGGATTGTACGGGCTGTCCTCGCTGAACTTCAGCCGTTGCACGGAGACATCGAGCGGCAGGTCGCCGTACACCTCGTCCGTCGAGATGTGGTGGAAGCGGGTCCCGTGCCTTCTGGCGGCCTCCACCAGCACAAAGGTCCCTTTCACGTTGGTGTCAATGAAGGGCTCTGGGCCATAGATAGCGTTGTCGTTGTGAGACTCTGCCGCGTAATGGACGATGGCGTCGCACTGGCCGACCAACGATTCCACCAGGTCTGCGTCGCGGATATCGCCCTGCACAAAATGCAAGCGCTCTGCCTGCTGGGGCGGCAGTCCCTCCAGATTCTCGCGTTTACCGGCGTACGTCAGTGCGTCGAGGACCGTCACTCTCACCTCTGGAAATGTGGACAGGACGAATCTCACAAAATTTGATCCGAGGAAACCCGCGCCTCCGGTCACGAGGAGGTTTTCGTAGTGAGGGGCGGCCGGCATAAAGCCCTCTGATGCACTGGAATCGTTCATGCGCCCATAGTAACGAGGCACGGTACCTAAGACAGTGAAAGAGTCCGCTGCCACTCTTGCAGGCCCTTACAGGAAGAGCTTCTTGACTACAGGAATGCGGGAACCTAGCCAGGACACGCACCACGCGAGTGCGAAAAGAATCGCAATCATCACGAGGCTCACCACCAAAGCAAGTAGTGGGTTGATGCTGTTGAGCGCCGCGCTCAATCCCGTCCGTTCCTCCACGTGCAAGAAGACGAGGATAAGCAGAACGTGGGTCGTATACATACCGAAAGTGTGAGAACCAATCTCGGTAAAAACTCGTGACAACCGCCTGCTGGGGCGGAACATCAGGAACAGAGCAAAGATGAGAAGCGTGCCTAAGAGCCCGGGAATCAACTGGTAGCTGTCGTCGAGCTGGTATCCACTGTCGAGGAATTTGGAGTCGAAATACTGGATGACAAACAGCAGAACCTGGCAGAAAACGAGGCATGCGATGGCCGCCATCATGCCAAACCGAGGGAAAGGCCAGGCGAAACGACCGGTTTCTGGGTCGCGGTACTTCATGAATTTCTCCATCAGGAGACCTCCCGCAACGAAATAGACAATCACGTACCCATAGAAACCAAACATGTAGAAACGGGTGACATTGTCGAGAACGGAACTGAGGTCTGTTTTATAGGCGGCATCGGCGAAATTGAGAAAAATGCGAAGGGTGCACCGCACGAAGGCAAAACCGAACACGATCCACAAGACGGACCACAGAATCCTGCGGTCAAGCGCGTCGAAAGCCATCTTGAGAAGAGGCACGATGAGATGCAACCCGATGAGTGCGTTGAGGAACCAAAAGAATCCGCTTGGATGTCCATCGATTTCGTCGGTCCCCAGTTCAAAGGAGATAAACGCTTTGAGTGTGACCGGTGCGTCGTCGTGCTGCAGCCAGAACAACAGCGCGTACAAGGCCTTCCACACCACAGTGACGACGACCAAACGTCCGAGCTTGCGGTAGTGCTTGCCAAGATTGAGTGGCCGTGTCAGTAGAAGGGCTCCGTTGACCATGAAGAACAACGGGACGCTGTATTGATACGCCACCGACACAAAGCGCATCATGGCGCCGTCGGGATACGCGGTGGTGTAGAAGACGTAGTGAATGAGAACGACGAAGTACATCGCCGCCGACTTCATGACGTCGAGGCCGACGATGCGAGGATGACGCACACGGTGTGTAAGCGCGTTCGTGGCAGGTGCAGCTTGACTCACCACCGGGCGTTTCACAATGCTTCCCGCTGCGATATCGGCCACCGACGAGCTCCTCTCTGCATCCAAACACGGGGAAATATATCATATTCCCTGACCCGGGTCGGGGATGCTTTCGTAAAAGTCTCATGGGAAGTGCGGCTCACGCAAGCCCACCTACGCACTCTCACCGTAGGATGAGACCGGAACTCGGCACGGCAGTCATACGCATACTCCATGTCTGCACGGGCCGCTCGATTTTGAAGGAAGGTACACCCGTGACCGATCTCGTCATCGTGGGAGCAGGACTCTTCGGCCTGACTGTCGCGCAGCAGGCATCCGAAAAACTGAACGCCAAGGTTCAGATCGTCGACATCCGCGATCACATCGGCGGAAACGCCTATTCCTACTTCGACAAGGAAACGGGCATCGAAATCCACAAGTACGGTGCTCACCTCTTCCACACTTCCAACGAGCGCGTCTGGGAGTACGTCAACCGCTTTACGAGCTTCACCGACTACGTGCACCGTGTGTACACCACCCACAACGGCGAAGTGTTTCCCCTACCCATCAATCTGGGAACCATCAATCAGTTCTTCCGCGCCTCCTACTCCCCCGCGCAGGCACAGGCCCTCATCGAGAGTCAGGCGGGCGAATACGCCGAGGTTGACCCGAAGAACCTCAACGATCAGGGCATCAAGCTCATCGGCAAGCCGCTGTATGAGGCCTTCATCAAGAACTACACAGGCAAGCAGTGGCAGACGGACCCCAGCGAGCTGCCGGCCTCGATCATTCGCCGTCTCCCCGTGCGTTTCAACTACAACAACCGCTACTTCAAAGACAAGTACGAGGGCCTGCCTACCGATGGCTACACGGCCTGGTTCGAGAAGATGATTGACGACCCCAACATCACCGTCACGCTCGGCACCGACTTCTTCGACGACTCACAGCCGCTGAGCAAGAAGGCCTTGCGCGGCACCGTGCCGATCGTCTACACCGGCCCCATCGACCGCTACTTCGACTACGAGCTGGGCACACTTAAGTGGCGCACGGTGGACTTCAAGGAACACCGCTTCGACGAGGTTGACCACCTCGGCTGCCCGGTGATGAACTACGCCGACGCCGACGTGGACTTCACCCGTTCCATCGAGTTCAAGAACTTCAACCCCGAGCGTAGCGATGTGGCCAAGCAGGCCAAGACCGTGGTCTGGGATGAATACTCCCGCTTCGCGGGCCGCGACGACGACCCCTACTACCCCGTCAACACCGACGAAGACCGCGACATGTTCGCAAAATACGCCGCGCGCGAAGCCGACGAGCCAAACGTGATCTTCGGCGGACGCCTTGGCGGATACGCCTACTTCGACATGCACCAGACCATCAACAGTGCGTTGATCGCCTTTGAGAAGCAGGTCGCGCCGCTGCTGAAGAAGTAGGGAAGTAAGCGGGCGGCTGAACGCACTTAGCGGACGATGAAGAGTGGACTTCTCCTAGCCCCTCTTGATCATCCGCTTTATTTTTCTCGTAAGACGGATAAGGATATTGCCTTCGAGTCCCTTAACGTCATGGTCAATGCGTGCCTCGGTCGCACGTAGTTCACCGATATCGCGCCGGTACTGTTCATTTGACGTTTGCAGCCGCTCGATCCGGCGTGCAAGAGCCACGATCTCATGTCTCTGCGCTGACAGCTGGTGTGTCACGATCTCGTCACGCCTGCAAAGCTGCGTAATTGCCTTCTGTGGAGACTCTACTTTCCCTCGATAAAGGGAAGTCTCTGGACGAAAAGCGCCAAAGGGTCTCCAGTGGTCGAAATCCCGGTCTTGTCTCAGCCAATTGAGCCGTTGCGCCAAGGCACTGGGATCATCAGGCGTCAGAGGAGTCACCGCCGGGGCAGGCATAAATCGATCGAGAAGAAGCTGGTAATCCTTGTTCTCCTGCCCGGGTTCATCAATATGGTGAAGGCCATTCGCCGTGAGGAACGTCAGGAAATTCTCTTTGCTCTGTGACTTTTGAGAGTTGAACGCCGCGTAGTCCGCTTCCTCATAGAGGTCTCCTGCGAGGAATGACCCTGAGGCGAGGGCCTCATGGAACGGTTTGTTGGGAATGGAATGGTACTCTGCAATCTCTTTCGTCCTGCTATCAACTGTCAGCACATAGGCCGGCGTCCCTACTGCGAGCGCAGCCACTGCCCCGTGAATGCGCGGGCCAAAGACGAAATCTCGCTCCTTTAAATATTCTTTCCATGGTTTCGGATTAGTGAAAAGTCGCAACCGATTTTCGACATACGCAGCCGATCGAACAGTGCGGGGAATGCCCTCGGGAAAACTCCGCGCCTCCATCCCCCACAACAGAAGGTTTGCACCTGCGACGGTTTGGAAAACCGTGGAAATGGTGGGATAGCGCCGTTCATTCTCGGTGTAGAAGGTTCCCATTCCCTCAATGTCAGAATTCAAATCAATGGTCAGCAAACTCTCCGCATCAATCGAATCTGTCTTCTCCAGAGCAGAATCGTCCTGCGTGTCGTAGAGAGCTGGTGTCCCCACGACGACGATCTCATCGTCATGGAAACCGAGCTTGAGCAGTGCGGTCCGCGTAATATCGCCTCGTACACCGACGCTTGAAGAATGGTCCAAGACCGCCCGCACGAAGCGATACGCAATATCCCGGACCCCCTCTCGAAGCTGCCCCTCGCTTCCAGGTAAAACATTGCCTCCCACACAGGGGACGATGACGGGAATATTCAACCTCTCGATGACGTATGTCAGATTTTCGAGTGCACGGGAGAAACCTGGCCGCAGAGCATTGGACAGGGGCAACACATACGCATCAAAATCGGAGTTGATGCTCTCAATTTCAGACAGAGTGAGTCTGCGGCTCTCGGGAACATAGGCGTCGCAGATGATAGAGGTATCAGGCGTGTTGAGAAAACGGTACACCGCATCGCTGGCAAGCATGTTTCCTGTGTTGGAGGAGAAGTTTCCACCACCGGACCACGCCACGGCTGTCTCACTCGACGTCTCATCGTGTGGCGGTCTCCCCGCACGTAGCAAAAGCCTCATGCGAACCTCGCTTCTCCCCGGATCTAACCAGGGTTCAAAAATTTCTTCCTGCCTTATCACACGGATGCGGTGTAGAGCCCGCGCGCTTCTTCGATTTTCTTCTCCGCAATATCGGCGGCCTTCTGAGGGAATTCCTCATTGAGGCTCGCCGTAGTGGCCTGTCGCGAGTTCTCAGCGAACTTTGCCCAGCCCGTCCCCAGCTCGAACAGTGACTGATGCTTGTTTTGGTAATACTGATTGTCAAAAACGAGACCGACTCCCCGCATGCCCTGCGCCGCCGCTAAGAGATGCATGTGGAAACGGCTTGACACCCACACCGCCCCCTCCGCTCGCGGGAAACCCTTTTCCCATATCTGGGTAAAGGGAAGCAGAGACACCTTGCCAAACCAAGATTCCTGCAACTTCCGCACCGACCAGCCATCGTCGGGAACCATGGCCTCAAATACTTGGATTGGCTCGTCGGGCTCTATTCCGGACGCGATGAGCATTTCGGCGATCTTGGGAATCGCCGCCTCGTTGCGACCCACCACATCCTGTTGAAGAGAAACGAATGCGCGAGCGGAACTCTGTGGCCGATCGTCAAAGAACTCATCCTTGAATTCATCGTTGAGGCCAAGGAATGCGTCGTCGTAGCCGAGGTCCGTCCCGGCAATATCTGCGCTGTCGTGGTCGCGCACGCTGAGATGATCGAACTTAGCGAGAGACTCACGCACAAAGGGAAGCATCTCGTTACCTTGGGGGTAAAGCCCCAGACCAGTTCCATAGAGGCCAATCTGCGGATGCATCTGCTTGAGCGCCGCCGCGAGTTGCACGAGCAGATAGTGGTCGCGCCACACATTGTTGATGTAGCCACCACCCAGGAAATGTATGCTCTTCACAGTCTTGAGCAGTTCGATGCCGAAGACCTCTCGCGACTCCCCACTGTGGTGCACGAGCTGTGTGAGGTACCGTTGGGCGCCCTGCGGTGTTTTCTCCTTCTTGTTGACATCTTTGATGAGCTGCCACAGGGTATTCACGAAGTGAACGTTCGGGTGCTTGTCTCGGAACATCAGCTCTGCATGGCCCGGGTTCAGACAGTCGACCCACACCTCGGTATCCGGCCGTTGCTTGGCGAGAAATCGCAGCCACGCCAACGTGATGAATTCGTCACCATAATTGGGGAAGCCTCCAGCAGAGACTAGATAGATTCGATCCATATTCATTCCTCACGTGCGGCAATACAAATCCTTGAATAACAGAAATTTGCTGAGTCCAGAGCACAAATTGTGTAACTATCCCAACAACGTCACGCTCGCTTTCCACCCCCGATAGAATGAGAATTCGTAAGAAAGTCAATCTAGCACATGCATTTCGGAGGAATCACATGGCTAATTTAGCTCTTATCATCGCTGGCGGTCGCGGAAACCGCATGGGTCAGGATCTTCCAAAGCAGTTCCTCAGCGTCGAGGACAAGCCAATCATCGCTTACACGCTTGAGGCCTTCCAAAATCATCCTGAAATCGACGGAATCGGAGTAGTCTGCATTCCCGGCTGGGAAACCGTCATGGAAGCCTATGCGAACCAGTTCAATATCACCAAACTGGTGGGCATTTGCGCAGGCGGTGCCAACGGCAACGAGTCCATTGGTAACGGTCTTGACATGCTCGAGTCAAAGTTCTCCGACAAAGACCTCGTCTTCGTCCACGATGCCGTGCGCCCCATGGTCTCCGAAGAAGTCATTTCGGACTGCATCCATGTCACCCAGGAAAAGGGCAACGCCATCACCATCATTCCGACTGCAGAGGCCCTGCTGGGCACCACAGACCAAGAAACCTCTCTCTCGGTGATTGATCGCTCCACCACAAAGAGGACCCAGACTCCGCAAGGCTTTGTCATCGGAGACCTGCAGAAGATGCACAAAGAGGCGGCACAACGCGGCATTACAGACCCTGTCGCTTCCTGCACGTTGGCCATTGAGCTGGGTATCCCCGTCAATTTCTCGCAGGGATCCGAAAAGAACATCAAACTCACTACCGTTGAGGATATTGATATTTTCAAGGCATTGCTTCACGCAAAGCGCTCTGAATGGCTCAAATCGTCACGCTGAAAGTTCACCCCTCCACTATGACTCACTTGGATTTGACAGACGCAGCCCTGGCGGCACAAGCGGTTCTTCACCCGGAGAGATTCCGAGGAAAATCGATTCTCGTCGCCGGCGCCAGTGGCCTCATTGGATCGCTCACGGTGCGTACTCTCCACGAACTCAACCGCTCGCAAGGGCTTGGAATCACAATCACCGCGGCCTCCCGCAGTCGTGAGAAATTACTCACCAGATTCGCTGACATGGATGACGTCTTTGTGCTCGGTCTTGATGTCGCTGCACCGGGAACGGCTTTGGACGGCCGCAACTTCGACTTCATCCTCCATGCCGCGTCACAGGCGGATCCTGCCTCCTTCAAGAAATATCCGGCCGAGACAATGCTCACCAACATCGAGGGAACGAAGAATCTGCTCGACGTCGCACGGCAGATCCCGGATTCCACTCTCGTCTACGTGTCGAGCGGTGAGGTTTACGGAGAGACCACGGACGATGGGTTGATGAGCGAAGGCATGTCCGGCTTTGTGGACCCAACTTCCCCGAGATCCTGCTACCCCACAGCCAAGCGCGCCTCCGAGACGCTGTGCGTCAGCTACGCGGAGGAATACGGAGTCGACGCCCTCATCGTGCGTCCCTCCCACGTTTATGGCCCGGGTTTCCGACCGAGTGACAGTCGCATCAGCGCAGACTTCTTTGTCAAGGCATTGCGCGGTGAGGACATCGTCATGCGAAGCCCCAGAAGCGACTGGCGCACGTACGTCTACGTATCCGATTGTGTCTCGGCGATCCTGAGCGTCGCCACCAGCGGCGTCACCGCTCAGGCATACAACGTGACGAATTCCGACAACCTCGTCACCATGCGGCACTTTGCGCAGCAAATAGCCACAGAGGGACATGTAAAGTTCACGGCTCCCGCGGAATCCCCACATGCCAGCGGGGAGATGCACCGTGCATCAGCACTCAACGATGCCAAACTGCGTTCCCTTGGCTGGCTGCCACAAGTCTCTTTCGACGACGGTGTACGTCGCACCTTTGCCGTCCTGCGAGCAGAGGCTGAGTGAATTCACCTCTCGTCTTTACCCCTCAAGTTATTCCGAAGAAAGGTTCTGTATTCCGAATGGCAAAACTCACGATTGTCGTCCCGATCTATAACGTAGAAAAGTTCCTGCCTCAGTGCTTGGACTCGATCAAAGCTCAGACATTCACGGATTTCCACGTGCTACTGATGAACGATGGGTCAAAGGATGGCTCACTCGACATCATGAAGTCCTACGCGGCTGCCGACGATCGGTTTGAAGTCATCGACAAGCAGAACGAAGGGTACGGTAAAACGTGCAACCGTGGTTTTGACATGGCACAGAGCGAATGGGTTGCCATCGTAGAACCTGACGACTTCATCGATCCAGGCATGTACGAAGGTCTCTTCACCTCGTTGAAGTCCAGTGGTGCCAGCCCTGACATCGTCAAGGGTTCCTATTGGGAGTATTACGACGGTACAGATGGCTATACAGAATCCATCAGGACGCCCAATCTCACGACTTTCGGGCCGAAGGTTCGCAGACTCTCAGGCATCGAAGACAACATTGAGTTGTTGATTCATCATCCTTCTATTTGGTCGTCCCTGTATCGCAGGGAGTTCATCAACCGCGAGCATCTGCGCTTCGTGGAGGTTCCCGGGGCGGGATGGGCCGACAATCCCTTCTATTTCGCGGCACTCAACCTCGCCTCTCAGATCTTGTGGGTTCCACAGCAGTACTACTTCTATCGAATGACGAACTCTGCCTCCTCCATGTATCTGAAGGACTTCCACGTTCCCTTCGACCGCGTGCGTGAAATGCGCGCCTTCGCCGCATCACACCATGTGTCGAATAAAGTTCTTGGCGTTCTCTATGCGCGCGAGCTCGACTATATCGATCAGGTCATCAACAAGCACGGTTTCAGTCCTTCCGACCCCGAAGTGAGCAAGCTCATCAAAGAGGTCATCGACTCGATGAATCCTGACATCGTTTACTCGGAACCGCCTGTCATTCCACGTTTCCGCCAACTCTACAGTGATTTCAGCAACCCCGATCATGGCACGGTTGCCAAACCTGCTGCAACAAACCCGCTCGTCAGCATCGTTCTGCCTCTCGGCAGCCAACGCGACGACGTGGTCGATTACGTCGCCAAGCTTCTCACCTTCACCGATCTTCAATACGAGCTCATCATCGCGAACTGCATGGAAAACGATAAGTTCTCCTCATCAATTAAAAAGATCGCCAAGAAAGATAAGCGCGCACGGCTCGTTGAAACCGGTAGCACGAACCTCGCCGACGGCATGAACGCGGGTCTCAAGTCCGCGAGGGGACGCTACATAATTTTTGCAGACGCCCTCGCGAATCTCGAAATCGGCAAAATTCAGGCGACCATCGACTCCATGGAATCTCTCCACGTTCGCTTTGCTGAATGCGGCCTCTCGTTGCGCCATGTCGAAAGTCTGTTGCAACTGCATGAGCAAGACCCCGATTCGGTAAAAATTCTCCAGCAGAAACCGTACGCTTTCGTTATCAAGTCTCCCAAGCTTCACGACTTCATCCTCAACGCTCACCCGAACTACCTGGGCAACACCGTGTACGAGAAGGCATTCCTCGACGAGAAGAAAATCAAGGCCGACGAATCAGAAGGTAGCAGCGAGCTCGTCATGCGCTCACGTGTTCTTGAATCTCTCGAGCAAGAGGATGCTGCCTTCCTTCTTCAAGAGGAGAGATTCCGTGGGCCCAGCGCCGATCAGTCCGTGTATCTGCCCTTCTACATGCAGAAGTTCTACAGCCATTCGACCGCCGCCCCAAAGGCTGAAGTCGCCTCTGCACTCGCCTTGTACCGTTTGGCACATAATGGCGAAAAGGTCACGGCCACTGAGAATAGCCTCAAGGTTGTCATCCTTAATTCCTTTGCTCGAGACATCCACAAGCTTCGCTCCGTGGGCCACCTCAACGATTATCTCGACGAGTACTGGGACGAGATTGTGAAAGCCATCGGTTCCACCACTGCCGTAAGTGTGAAGACAACCGCCTACAACGATTTCCAGCGTCTCAAAGTGGGCGGCAGAGAGGCCTTCTACCAATATCTCTATTTGCAAACACTTGGAAGGCTCGAAAAATCCAGAGCCCGTGAGCAGCAACTCCACGCATCACTGCGATACCGCATTGGTACGAAGGCTGTGACGCTTGGCAAAAAATTCGCGCCGCGTCACCTTCTCTCCGGTGTCGCACGGCGCGTGCGGAAAGGCTGAATCCGAGCCGAATTTATCAAAGGGGGCTGTGTCCGCTGCTCAACGGCAGTGAACACAGCCCCTTTATTTATGCCTGATTTATATCGCTCAGCGAATCGACATCGCTGAGCGATCTTCTGCGATCACTGGGCAAGATATCTCTTCAGAGCCTCGCGCGTCTGCTCTTCCTGCAAGGTCTTGCCCGATACGTGGGTGGTGAAGTGCGAATTGATATCGTTCGGCAACTCCCAAATGTCACCGTAGACACCATCCAAATATTTCTCTTTATTCTTCGGAGCCCAGATGGTGAAATCCTCGAAAGGCATCTCGCGTGCGGGGTACCAATCCTCTTCAAAAGAGCCGACGTAAGCGAAGTGGTACGGATCATCAAAATTCTCGATGGTTCGATAGAGGCCTGTCGCATGCTCCCGATCCGTGATGTAGGGAGCCTCCTCACGTTCCTTGAGAATCCAACGATTGAAATCCGCACGAATGCTCTGGACGAGAGGATTAGTATCGTCATCCTCGACGTGCCACAATTTGGGCCACTCTGTGGCGGAATACTTCTTGCGCATTTCCTCAATCATCTGCTTGCGATAATCGTGAGACGCCCAGTACATCTCTTCGGTGGGATCATTCGTCCAATCGAAGATAAAGAGATCAATGAACGCTGGATTGTCAGGATCCGCTGTGCGCAAGCGAATCTGCTCGCACATTCCCCGATAATCCCACACTGTCACCACACGGTGCGTGGTTGAGCCTTCGAGAATTTTCTTGAGTTTATTAATGTCGTCGCGTGGGATTGCGACATCCACGTCGTCGTCCCAAGGGATAAAGCCACCCGTACGCTCTGCTCCGATGAGCACTCCACCAGTGACCCAATACTGCAGGTGATTGTCGACGCACATCTGATGGAACTCACGCATCAATTTAGCCTGTGCATCTTGGAAGAGCTTCGCGTCACCCTGTGCGGCGGGCAGAGACTTAAAGAACCGCCGCTTCGCATCGAGGAGATTCTCACCGTCGCGCTGGTACAAAGCCCAGAAACGCAGTGGGGTCTTCGGGTCATCCTTTGTTCGGGTCTGACGTTTGATTGCCGCCAGTTGACGGTTTACGTGTTGTTCGAAGGAATGGAACGAACGGGACGACACGGGCATCATCGATTTGAACTTGCTCATCATACTCATGAGCACCCAGTCTACTCAAAAGCACTGATGGAGCCCGTCCAACCGATCATTTGCCATAAAAGCTTTGCACCTGACCACCCGTCACGCTCCAATTCCTACTTTTTGATCGGTCGATTCAGCATGACAGATAACACTTGGTCACTGGGACCATCTGCAACCATCTTGCCGTGCGATAGCAACACAGCCCTATCGCAGAAATCGAGAATCTGACTCGTGCTGTGAGACACGATGACCAGAGTAGTTCCCTGGGCCTTCAGCTCCTTGATGCGCTTTGCACACTTCTTGCGG
>JALCOX010000041.1 GCA_022649925.1 Bifidobacteriaceae bacterium
GACGGCGTCGCCGACCACAGCAGAAACGTTGTCGGTACTGCCAGCCTTCAGCGCCATGTTGACCAGCTGCTGGGCGCACTCCTCGCGGTCGATGGTCGAGCTGAGGACCTCCGCGATGGTCTCGTCTTCCAACGGGCCGCAGAGGCCGTCGGAGCACAGGAGCCAGCGGTCGCCGGGCGCGGCTGCTCGCACGGAGATGTCCGGATGGGGATCGATGTCAAAATCGCCGAGCACGCGCATCACCACGTTGCGCTGCGGATGATTCTTCGCTTCGGTAGGCGTGATGCGCCGGGTGTCGATGAGGTGCTGAACGTAGCTGTGGTCCTTGGACACGCGGATGAGACGACCCCCGCGCAAGAGGTAGGCCCTGGAGTCGCCAATATGGGCCAGAATCCAGTAGCCGCGCACCAGGGCGACGGCGTCGACGGTCGTCCCCATGCCGGCGAGCTCGTGTTCCTTCTTGGCCTTGCCGACGATGGCGTCGTGCGCGGCGAGGATCGACTTCTCAAGCGCCGCAGTCGTTCCCGCGATGTTTTGGCGGTGTTCGGCGCACTCCAAGTGTGCCAGCGTGCGGATGGCGATGGTCGACGCCGTGTCTCCGCCTGCGTGGCCGCCCATTCCGTCCGCGATGGCGATGAGGCGGGAGCCAGCGAACGCGGAATCCTGATTGTTCGCACGCACGTAGCCGACGTCGCTGAGGGCGGTGGAATGGAGAAAAAGTTCGGACTCGGCCATGCTCACCTCAACTCGAAGGTGGTGGCGCCGATGCGCACGGGGACGCGGGCAGGCAGAGTCATGATCCCGTTGATCCTCGATTCGTTGACGTAGGTGCCGTTGGTGCTGGAGAGGTCCTCGAGCATCCACTGATGTGTTTCGGCATCGAGGAAAACGCGAGCGTGCGAGGACGAGACGAACTCGTCATCGAGCACCACCGTGTTCGAGGTTCCTCGTCCCAGGGTAATCGGCTTGCCCGTCAGGGGAACTGTCGCTCCGGCGAGTGGACCGTCGATGACGATCAAAAGGGAGGGATCGGCGCCTGCACGGACGCCACCTGCCACAGTGCTGGCATCGTCGCCGTTGCCAATCGAGGTCGTTCCTGGGGCCGGTCCCACGGAGGCCGCGAGGCCTGCAAGACTGGCGGAATTCTCGCCTTCGTTGGTGGTCGGCAGACCGTTGGGAGTGTCGTCAATTGTGGGCAAAACGCTGTTGCGCTGCGGGGTCGGTGTCGAGGGTTCTTCGGGAGCGGGCACGGCGGCGGATTGGGTCTGGCGTGGTTGCGGGACCTGTTGCAGGGCGTCGGAGGTCGCCACGTGCACGGGAGCTGCTGAGCCGACCATTACCGAACTCTTGTCGCGCTTGCGCTTGCCCCTCGACTTCTTGGAGGAGGGCAGGTACGAAGTGATATCCCTGTGCAGGGACCGCGCCACCATCCAGGCAAAGAGCCAGAGTGCAATGACGAATCCATACTTGAGGATTGCAAATGTAAGTTCGGTCATACTCCCGCTTCCTCGCGGTTAGTCCTGCGGCTCCGAAGAGGCCCAGAACAGGATGCGCGTACGGCCAATGGTAATCGTATTGCCGTCGAGCAGGGTAGCCGCGGGAACGAGGTGACCCTCCACGTACGTTCCGTTGGTAGATCCGAGGTCGCGTGCGATGACGCCGTTCTTCGTGATGTCGATTTCGAGGTGCTTGCGCGAGATTCCGGGGTCGTCGATGACGATGTCGCACATGGAACCACGTCCGATCACCGTCTTGGTGGCGGTCAGGAGGTATTGGCGGCCCGAGATTTCGAGCACGGGGAAATCTTTGGACTCGGACTTATCGGTCACGGGCGCGGCGTTGCCTTGCACGGACTCGCTGGTGAGTTGGAAGTCGCCCTTGGCGAGGTCGAGATTCTCCTCGAAGATCACCACGACAGGGCCGACGAATGCATAGTGCTGACTCTCGGCGTATTTGGTGAGGTTGTCGGCGAGCTCGTTGGCCAGGGCCTCGGAACCCCACTGCTCGATGCGGTCGAAGTCTGGGGTGGACAGCTCGAAGCGATATTCGTTCGGAGCGACGGTGCGCTCGCGGCCGACGGGCATCGCCTGCGCGTCGATCTCACGCTCGAGTGCGCTCGACAGATCCACGGGTTGAAGGTCTTTTGAGCCGAACTTCGAGAACATGCCGTTGACGGCGCCTTCTACCTTCTTCTCGAAACTGTCTAATACGCTCATAGATCCTCCGGTGTTTGTGCCCGTCGCCGTCGGGGCCAGGTGCCCTTTACAACGATTGAACCATTGAAAACACTACAAGCTCATCGGCGATGAGGTTGCATTAGTGCAGTTGCTTAACAAGATTCTCACGCGAGAACTCATGCGGTGACGCCGATCTGACCAGTTTGCTGTGGGCCGAGGGCCAGAATTGCGATGAAGAGGGACAGACCGATGAGTGCTCCGACGATTGAAAGTACCAGGCCTGCGATGGCCATTCCTCGCCCCGTGTGGTATGCCTGTGGGCGGGTTGCGACGATTCCGGCGATGCTCACGGCGATGCCGATGCCGCCAATGATGACGTCGAAAACTGTGGACCAGAACATGGCAATGGAGGCGACGCCGAGCACGAGGCCCGCGATGGCGAGGCCGCTGCGCGGTGGTTCCTGTGGCGGCTCTTGCGGTGGCGTGGTGATACCAGACATGGGTGGCTCCTTCGGGTTCTGCTCCCCTATCGTATTTCACTGCTGTATTTGTAGCGGAGTGTCAGAGGAACGCGCGCCACCACGGGAACGATGTGGAGAAGGCTGCAAAATCTGACACAGCCTTGACCATTGGTATGAGAATGAAAAACCACCAGATGGCCGCGCCCACGACTGAGACGACGATTCCGGCGATCGCGAGTCCTCTCCCCGTCTTTGCCTGACCTCGCTGCGGAGGTACTGCACCCGAACGATACGCAGAATCTGTGCCGCGCTGGGCCTTTTTGCTGCTGGTGTCCCACAGGCCCGCGATGCCTGTTCCAATTCCCGCGGCCGCCCAGAGCAGACCCAAGCTGGAGAAGGTGATGGAGAGGATCGCGAAGCTGAAGCTCAGAATCGCGACGACGCTCTTTGGGCCCAGCTGCACTGTGTATACGGGGTATACGGGTGGCGCTGTGTATGTGGGTGGCACTGTGTATGTGGGCTGGGGAACTGGAGGTGCGGGGGTGATCGGCGGTTGTGTCTGCTGCAATTCTTCGCTCACGAGGAGACTCCCATCCCGAGTGACGGGCCGTATTGGTAGAGCGTCATGAGGGCAATGATGCTCAAGATGACGCCGATTCCCGAGACGACGAGGCCGGCGATGGCGAGTCCTCGTCCTGTTCTCGGTTTCGCTGTGTTTTTTCGCGTGACGACTAGGCCCGCAATGTTGATGCCCACTCCGATTGGCGAGAGGATCCACCCCAGTGCGAGGAAGTCGAGAACCGAAGCGATGCTCACGATGAGGCCGGCGATGGCGAGATCGCTCTTCTGAGGAACCGTGCGCAAGGCGATGTGCTGGGCCGAATCTGAGGCCGGATGTGTGCCAGAGGTGTCTGTATCAGGCATGATTTCCTTCTCTCGTTGTGCCTCTTAGCGTAGAGGAATCCGGCGTGATTTCTCGGCTTTGCGGTGGCATTCATTCCATGAATTTGTAGAAATTTATAGGGGATCGCATATCGCGATGCGCATAATACTTGTTTCCTCGCAAACTGCCAGAAAATCTCTTGTTACTATTTACAGATGTATAAACATGACGCGGCAAGCGTCATCACATTAACCGCGCAACCGCATTCCCGCCGCTTCCAGTGAAGCTTGAGGCTAGTTCTTCGGGCAGGTGGTTGACTACTCCGCGGCCGACAAGGAGGAATAATGACCTCTCCGTCCCCGAAAGAGCAGTACACGCACGCAGATGCCGACAAGGAGCCGACGCCCGACGCGCCTGAAATTGCGACTCCGAGCGAATCCAACACCGTCGATGCGGATCCTTCGCTTCTCGATGCCCAGCGCGTGGCTTCTACTCTCAATACTTCCCTCGAAACGGGCCTGAGCTCGCAAGAAGCGGCTCGCCGCCTCGAGGAATTCGGCCACAATCAGCTTCAATCGGCGCCCCCAGTTCCGGGATGGAAGAAGTTCCTCGCGCAGTTCCGCGATCCCCTGGTCTATCTCCTGCTTGCCGCGACGGTGATCTCGCTGGTCGCCTGGTTCATCGAAAGGGCCGCGCATCCCGGTGAGGGCGAGGCGGTCCCGTTCGATGCCATCGTCATCGTTTTGATCCTCATCGTCAACGCCGTTCTGGGCTACATTCAGGAGGCCAAGGCGGAACAGGCGGTGGACGCGCTCGCGAAGATGAGTGCTCCGACGACGTCAGTCCTCCGCGATGGTCAAATCTCACGCATCCCCACTGTCGACATCGTTCCAGGCGACATTTTGGTCCTGGGCGAAGGCGACACGGTCTCCGCCGACGGCCGCCTCTTCGCCTCGGCGTCTCTGCGCATCGCGGAAGCGTCGCTGACCGGCGAATCCGTACCCGTCGCCAAATCCATCGCCACGCTCGACAAGGCGAAGGCGCTGGGCGACCGCACCAACATGATCTTCAACGGCACCGCCGTCACCCAAGGCACGGGCCGTGCCATCGTCACCGGCACCGGCATGAAGACGCAGGTCGGCAAGATTGCGGACATGCTGTCGCAGACGAAGGACGAATCAACGCCGCTGCAACGGGAGATGGAGCACGTCTCCAAGGTCCTGGGCATCGCGGTGTGTGCCATCGCCGTGCTCGTGCTGATCGTTCTGGCGCTGTCCCAAGGATTCCACTCGATCTCCGACGTCATCGACTCGCTGCTGCTGGCGGTCTCGCTTGCGGTTGCGGCTGTGCCTGAGGGCCTGGCGACCATCCTGACCGTCGTGCTCGCACTGGGCGTGCAGCGCATGGCAAAGCATCACGCCATCGTCAAAAAACTCAGCTCCGTGGAGACTCTCGGCTCCGCTTCCGTGATCTGCTCCGACAAGACCGGAACCCTCACGCGCAACGAGATGACCGTCGAGACGGTGGTGACCCCGAGCGGCGAGACCAAGATCACGGGCACCGGCTACGCGCCTCACGGACAACTGGTCGGCGTCGACGGCAACGACCTCGCCGAGGGCTCGCCGCTCAAGCGCGAGGTCGCGATCACACTCGGTGTGGGCGCGCTCGTCAACGACGCGGACCTGCGAGAAATGCCCGATGAGGCCGATCCCAAGGCGGCTTCGCACTGGGAGATCGTGGGGGACCCCACAGAGGCGTCGCTCATTGTGGCCGCGCGCAAGATTCGCGCCGACCGCGCCTACGAGCGTTACGAGCGCGTCGCGGAGGTGCCGTTCACTTCGGACCGCAAGCGCATGTCGACCATCGCCGCCGACAAGTCGGCGCACGGGCGCCTCACGGTGTTCTCGAAGGGTGCGCCCGACGTTCTGCTGCAATACTGCGATCGCATCTCCGTGGGCGACCACGTGCGGCCCCTCACTGAGGGCGACCGCCAGGAGATTCTCTCCAACGTCGAGCGCTTGTCTTCCAACGCTTATCGCACGCTGGGGCAGGCGTACCGGCCGCTGGACGTCGACTCGCTCTCGGACATCCCCGATGTGCGTGTGGATGCCTCCGGCGACGTCATCGACATCGCCGAGCAGGACGAGGTGATTGAGCAGCACCTCGTGTGGGCTGGAATGGTGGGCATCATCGATCCGCCACGCACCGAGGTCCGCGACTCCGTGGCAGAGGCGCACAGGGCGGGTATTCGCACGGTCATGATCACCGGCGACCACCCCCTGACCGCCGCCCGCATCGCTTCGGATCTGGGAATCGTGGAGCGTGGGGCCGAGGCGCTGACGGGTGATGAGCTGGATGCCCTCTCGGAATCCGAGCTCGACGCCAAGACCGCCTCCGTGTCGGTGTATGCGCGCGTGGCCCCCGAACACAAGCTGAAGATCGTCAACTCGTTGCAGGGCCAGGGCAATATCGTGGCCATGACCGGTGACGGTGTGAACGACGCCCCCGCCGTGAAGTCGGCGGATATTGGCGTGGCCATGGGCATCACGGGCACCGAGGTGACCAAGGAAGCCTCGAAGATGATCCTCGCCGACGACAACTTCTCCACCATCGTGGAGGCGGTGAAGGAAGGCCGCGGAATCTTCGACAACATCCGCAAGTTCCTCCGCTTCCTGCTCAGCTCCAACGTGGGCGAGGTGTTCACGGTGTTCGGTGGCGTGATCTTCGCTGGATTCTTAGGCATCACGCAGCCCGGAACCGTGGGCATCACGGTTCCGCTGCTCGCAACTCAGCTGCTCTGGATCAACCTGTTGACTGATGCGGCGCCGGCGCTCGCCATGGGCGTTGACAACCAGACCGAGGACGTGATGAACAGGCGTCCACGGAAGGCGAGCGACCGCGTGATCGACCGCGAGATGTGGGGCGATATCGTCTATGTGGGGCTCATTATGGCAGCCGTGACCCTGATTGGCATGGACATGCATCTGGGTGGCGGTCTCTTCACGGATCGTTCTGTGGGCAACTTGGATCACGCGCATCAAATGGTCGAGGCGCGCACGATGGGCTTCACCATCCTCGTCTTTGCGCAGCTGTTCAACGCGCTGGCCTCTCGCTCGGCACATCGTTCGGCGTTCCACGACTTCTTCACCAACCGCTGGCTATGGGGCGCGATCGTGGTTTCCATCGTGTTGCAGTGCGTGGTGATCTATGTTCCGTTCCTCAACGCCGCATTCGGCACGGTGCCTCTCGGTTTCGGTGCCTGGATCGAGTGCATCCTCCTCGCCTCCGTTGTGCTGTGGGCCACCGAGATTCGCAAGGTGTGGCTGCGCGCGGGTGAGAAGCGTCGAGGTGGGAGCGTGCAGGCCGCGCTGTAATGTTCTGCGTGGTGTGTGACGTGGCGTGAGGTGGCGTGGCGCCGGTGACATAGGGCTGTGACGGGAGGCTTGAAATGACGGTGAAGGTGACTGTTCGTGGGTCTTATAAGCAGCCGGGAGGCAAACTCGTCAGCGCTACTGTGTGTATCTCCGGTGCTGGTGCCGGTGCCGACACTCCCGTCATTGAGCGGCTCTCCTTCGACGGAGACTTCTACGCAGAGTGGTCGGACGGACGTGACGCGGATCTCTCGGCTGTGGAAGCGGCGCTCGTGGGTTTGCCCGTAAGTCTCTCAGCCCCGCAGTTCGAGGAGATCGTCGCGGGCGCGCTGCCCGCGAATCTCACGCTTGTGGGAGTTGATGCTCACGGAATGGCCTTCGCCGTTGCGCGCGCCGCTGCGCAGTGTGGTGAAGGTCTTGGATTGGCGGGAAGCCGTGCTGCGGGTGAATCGTGGGAATCGACGCTGCCAGATCGTTTTCCGCACAACTCCGCCCACCCCGCTCACCAGATCGAATTGACGCAGGAACTCATCCGCGCCCGGTGGTCCGACCTCGAGCTGCACATTGTGGATCCGGAGATCTCTGCCAAGGAGCCTTTCGAGCCCGCCATGCACATGGCCCTCGACGACGTCATCGCTCGACGCACTGCTCGCGGGGATCTCCCACCCCTTCTGCGTTTCTGGGAATGGGCGAGTCCCGCAGTCATCCTCGGCCTCAATCAGTCGCTGCGCAACGAAGTTGACGTGGAAGCGGCTCGCAGGCTCGGCATCGGCGTGGTTCGCCGCGTCACTGGCGGTGGAGCCATGTTTGTGGAACCGGGCAACACCATCACGTATTCGCTCACCACTCCGCTGAATTTCGTATCGGGTCTGTCCGCGGAAGATTCATACGGACTGTGCGAATCCTGGGTTTTTGATGCTCTGAAGGCCATTGGTATCTCGGCCTCACACGAGCCCATCAACGACATCTCATCCCCGGCAGGCAAGATCGGTGGGGCTGCTCAGCGGCGCTATCCCGCGCATTCTCCGGCACCCGGCGGCCTGCTGCACCACACCACCATGGCGTACGACATCAACGTTGACACCATGATGCAGGTGCTGCGTGTCAACAAGGAGAAGCTCGTCGATAAGCCTGTCGCCTCTGCGGCGAAGCGCGTCGATCCCATGAAGTCCCAATCAGGCATGAGCCGTCGCGCCATTCTCACCTCGTTTGCGCAGTTCCTGCATGCGAACGTGCCGCACATCACCTCGATGAATCTGCCAGGAGACGTGATCGACGAGGCACGTGCGCTCGCCGCCTCGAAATTTGCGACTCCAGAGTGGACCGCTCGCATCGCGTGAGACTCGCGGGCCGTCGCGGGCCGTTGTGGAGTCCGCTGCGTGGTTACCCGGCCCTCAACCTGTCACCCCTCTCGCTACTATGGTGACGGCCGCTCTCGTACAGCACTTCTGCAGATTCCGTTGATTCAGTAGATGAACCTCCCTCCGAACCTTGCGCAACTGTGCCGCAATAACTGCTTGTGTGGCCCGCTATCACGTCATCTCACGAAGGGAATAAGAGGGTGGAGTACTCGCTCATGGTGCGCCTTGCGGCCGAATTCATCGGCACGGCGATTCTGATGGTCTTTGGCAACGGAGCCGTCGCCAACGTAGAGCTGAAGGCTACGAAGGGTCATCATTCTGGTTGGTCGGTCATCGCGATGGGGTACGGGTTCGGCGTCATGTTCCCAGTCCTCATGTTCGGTGCGGTCTCAGGGGCGCACGTCAACCCGGCAATGACGATCGCGCAAGCAGTCATGGGCCTGTTCCCCTGGTCTGAGGTGGCACCCTACATCGCGGCTCAACTCCTGGGCGCGGCAGTGGGCCAGCTCATCGTCTTCGTGACCTACCTGCCCCACTACCGCGACACGAAAGATGCCGAGGCGATTTTCGCTTCCTTCTCCACGACCGACGCCGAGAACAACAAGTGGAATTACTTCTTCAACGAGTTCTTCGGAACTCTCATCCTCGTCGTGGTGGCCCTGTGCTGCCTTATGCTGCCCTGGGGGCAGAAGGATCCGGCCGCTGCTTCCATCGTCGTCGGCTTCATCGTGTGGGGTCTGGTGACCTCTCTCGGTGGCGCGACCGGTCCTGGCCTAAATCCGGCTCGCGACCTTGTTCCCCGTTTCCTGCACTGGATCCTGCCAATTTCCGACAAGGGTAGCTCGCGCTGGGGCGAGGCGTGGATTCCCGTGGTTGCGCCGATTGCAGGTGCCATTGTGGGTGCCGCGCTCTTCAAGATCTTCATCTGAGGTCGGCGAGGTGACGAGTTCCTTTTCCACGCTCCCAGCGCAGATTCCCTCTCCACCAAAGGGTCCTTCCCCTTCGAGGAACCCTCTGAGAAACCCCACAAGAGCCCCCATTGTTGGCAGGTTTGCGCCGAGCCCCACAGGGCGTATGCATCTGGGCAACGCCTTTGCTGGACTCGGCGCGTGGCTGGGGGCGCGGTCGGGCGGCCCGAATTCGCGGTTTCTTCTCCGCATCGAAGACATCGATAGACCGCGCACGGTGCCCGATGCTGATCGCTGGATCGTGGAGGATCTCGCCTGGCTCGGGCTCGACTGGGACGGCGAACCCGTGTATCAGTCGGAGCGGTTGGGAGTCTACGAGCAGGTGCTCGAGGCGCTTGGGTGCGAACAGCTCGAGGGACGCGACGGGCAACCGTCCGAGTGGCTCACGTACCCGTGCTATTGCACGCGCGCGCAGCTGCGCGCGGCTTCGGCGCCGCAAGGCTCAGATGGCTTCGTCATCTACCCCGGAACGTGCCGGCGAAGGGCGGCTGTTCTGAGAAGTTCACAAAAATCGGCATCGGTGAAATCGGAATCCTCGCGATTTATACCCCGAGAAGGCCGCAATCCCGCCGTTCGTCTGGCCATGCCGCGAGAAGATGACCCTCGGGCGAGAGTCGATTTTTGTGAACTTCTCTCGAGTGAATCCTCCTGGAACCTCGCGGAGGACGTCGGCGACATTGTTTTGCGTCGCAGCGATGGCCTGTTCGCCTACCAGCTCGCCGTCGTGGTGGACGATTACGTAGAGGGCGTGAATCAGGTGGTGCGAGGGCGCGATCTTCTTCGCTCGACCGCGGCTCAGGTGTGGTTGAGGCAGTGGGTGGCGCGGGTTATGGACGGCGAACTCTCCGAGGTCGCGTCCCAGGCTGAGAATTCCCCCTCGCCTCTCACCCCGGAGTACGCGCATCTTCCGCTGCTGCTCAGCGACACTACTCATGAGCGCCTCGCCAAGCGAGACCATAGCCTGGAATTGGCGACCTTGCGGGCTCAAGGTGTTGCCCCGGAGCGCGTCGTGGGCTACCTCGCCTACCTCATGGGCCTGCTCTCCGCACCTGATCCCTGCACTCCACGCGAGCTGCTCGCCGCATTCTCGTGGGAGAAGATTCGGGCCTCCGGTCTCGCGGATAGGCAAACGAATCCGAGTATCCTCACACAGTAGAGCAAACCGAAAGTACAAGGAGCGCACACGAGCATGACCGCATATCTCGAGCACAAAGATTTGGCGAACGAGAAGATTTCCCCGGAGCGCGCGACCCAAATTGCGGATGGCGTTCACCGAACTCTCGAGGCGGTGGAGCGCGCCACGTCCGAGGTGGGGCGTTATAGCGGCGATGTGAAACTGCTCGCCGCAACCAAGACTCGCGATGTCGGAGAGATTCTCGCTGCGCTCGACGCGGGAATTCGAACCATCGGTGAGAACAGGCCTCAGGAGGTGCAGATCAAGGCCGAGGCGGTGAAGCGCCTCGCTGTGGCGGCCGGCATTGATGACTTGGGTTTCCACCTCATTGGGCAGCTGCAATCCAACAAGATCAACAAAGTGATTCCGTGGGTCGACACGATTGAATCCGTCGATTCGCTTGCCGAGGCCACGAAGATTGCAACGCGTGCCATCTCTCACGAGCGCCACCTCAACGTTTTCTTGGAGGTGAACGAGTCGGGGGAGGAATCGAAGTCCGGCTGTGACCCGACGCGCGCCTACGATGAGGCACTCGCAATTGCGGCGCTTGACGGCGTGAGCCTTACTGGACTGATGACCATCGGCGCTCATGTCGACGACGAGGCGACAATTCGCGCCGGTTTCACGCATCTGCGTGAACTGCGAGATCGACTTCTTGCGACCGGTGGAGACGGTTTGGCACAATGCCGCGACCTGTCGATGGGCATGACGAGCGACATGGAGTACGCAATCGATGAGGGATCTACCATCGTGCGCGTCGGCACAGGAATTTTTGGGGAACGCGCCTTTATTTGAGATGTTCTGAGGGTTTTAACGTCTGTAGAGGCCAGGAAAAGCATCTGATGAGCAGATTTGTCATCTGATGTGCAGAAAAAACGAAGACCTCACTTGATTCTTCCCTTTTTTGGCGAGTTTGGGTCAAAGTTTGTTTGATGATGCGCGAGGCAGGTCCCAAAGCCGCACATCAGATGCGAAAACCGCTCATGAGATGTGCGCGAGCCCTCATCGGCATGGCGGTGCGGCGGTATAACGGCGTGGAAGAACATGTGGCCCCGTGAAACCTCAGTTCCGACCGCTCGCGATATGCTTGATCGCATGAGAATTGCACGTTTTATTGCGGGCGACCAAACGCAGCCCCGCTATGCCTTTGTTCAAACAGATAAGAATGACGACAAGGATTATCTCGTCGCCCTCGATGGCTACCCGCTGTCGGGCGCCGATGTCAAGCCAACCGGAGAACGCTTCGCCGTCGATTCCGACGGGGTTCGCCTGTTGTCGCCGATCATCCCGTCCAAGGTGTTCGGCCTCGCCAAGAATTACGAGAAGCACGCCGAATACATGGCGGGCTCAGTTTGGAAGTCGGTCGCGCCCCCCGAGAAGATGATGATCTTCTCAAAGCCTTCCACCGCGGTGATTGGTCCCGACGACCCGATCGTGTTCCCCCGCTGGAGCAAAGACCTCAACTATGAGCCAGAGGTAGCCGTCGTCATTGGCCGCATCACGCGCGATGTCAGCGTCGAAGATGCCATGCAGTCCGTGCTTGGCTTTACCTGCGTCAACGATGTGACGGCGCGCGACGCCCAGAAGGACGATCCAATGTGGACCCGCGCCAAGGGCTTCGACTCGGCTTGCCCCCTGGGGCCGTGGATCCAGACCGAACTCAACTATGAGGATGCGAAGATCAGCTTCACTCTCAACGGAGAACCGGTCGAGGATGCGAGTGGCACTACCGCGAACCTGATTCATTCGATTCCCGAGCAGATCGCCTTCATCTCAAGCTTCTCGACGCTACTCCCGGGCGACGTCATCCTGACGGGAACGCCGTGGGCGACGGGTTCGCTCAAGCCGGGTGACGAGACGGTCGTCACCGTTGAGGGCATTGGGTCTCTGCGAAACGTCGTGGTGGCTGCTCAGTAGACGCGCTCGCATCTCAGCGAAGATTCGCAGGGACCGCTCCCGAGGGGGCGGTCCTTTTGTATTCATATGGCGGGTTGTATTCATGTGGCGTGACTGTCCACTAGGAATTTTGCACGTGAATCTCAACATAATGTCCCACATTTAGTCAACTCGTCGGAATTATGATGAGCGCCGGGTTTTGATATTTTGCGGGGGTATAATAATACAGAGAAATCTCTCAGCCGACCAGATACTAAACAACTTGTAAATATTTGCATATAAGACAAGTAAACTTTGCATAAAGAGGAATAAAAGGGGCTATGTCTATCTCCGATATTAGTTCTACGATTCGGCAGGTAGGTTCGTATGCTATCATTTTCTGCGAGATTGGCGAAGGGTATTTATTAAATGACCTACGAACTCGTGAAGGTGCTGGGAGAGAGTACCCGATCGAATTCGCAGCCCATCGAGGAAGGTCCACTCGTTCATGATGAAGCCAGCATCGCGGGGAAAAGGTGCCAAGCGTCTCTTTTCCATCGTGCTCACACTCGTGTCTCTGACAGCCGTAGGCATCTCCGGCTCTCATGCTGCTGCTTTTGCCTCTGGGGTCTCCAGGGTTTCTGGGACTGGCACTTCCTCGTCCCCGGACGCAGCAAACTCGAGGCTTGCCGTCGATTTTTTCGACTATGACGCCGACTGGGTCAACGCCGAAACAAATGGCGCCTTCCATTTTGGTACGCAGAGCGATCCTCTTAACTCCCGCTCAACTCTCACTCCGGGAATCGTTTCGGACACTTTGGATTCTTCAGGAAATCCCGCTTTTGCTGCCGACGATGGCACGAATACCTTGGATTACCTCTTCGAGGATTCGCAGTGTGCGACCGCACGTTCGGTGAATTCTCAGCAACTAACAAATGAGGAAAGCACCACTGAGCAGTCCACACTCTTTGATCGCGACAGTTCCACGGGCATGTACTCCTTCGATTCATCGCAACGGATCGTGTCAATCTCGAGTGATGGCTCGGTCACGAATCACAAAAGTGGCATCTCAAGCAGTGTGACTGCCACGAAGGCCGCGGATTCCGTGGCGAGTTTCTTGCCGTTCAACAGCCAGAGCGACGTCGATAGCGACGGTCGTTACGTTTACGACGGCAGCGCTGACTACCTTTTCGGCATGAAAATGACCGCGAGTTTCACCCAACCTACGGCCGGTCGCATCGCCTCGTCGTCCTCGTCCTCCGGTGCCGACATGACGTTGTCGTTCAGTGGCAACGATGACGTGTGGGTATTTGTTGACAATCACCTCGCAATGGATCTTGGTGGTCTGCACGATAAAGCGAGTGGTTCAATCGATTTTTCAACCGGTGAGATCAGCGTTAATGGTGCGATGCAAGACTCATCGCTGTGGTCGAAGCTAGGTGTGTCGGGGCGTTTCGCTGATGGGTCCAGTCACACGGTGTCGCTGTTCTATCTCAACCGTGGTGCAACGGGTTCGAATGCGGCCATCAATTTCAATATCCCCATTGACAGCGTTGCGGCGTCCGATTCGTCTCCGACCGAGGATGGCCTCAGCTCGGGTGACCCGGGTGTGCGCAAGAAAACGGCCGTGGACAGCACCAGCGCGAGTAATCCCGACCCAGGCACCAGCGATTCTGGCACCAGCAATTCCGGCAATCAAAGTGATTCTTCAGGTGATCAGCCGACCGGCACCGCCAAGACTGGCGCTACCTCGACCGCCACATCAGCCGCGTCCGGCACGACCACCTCCGCCGCGCCGGCCGCCGCCTCCATCTGCGTGAGTGAAATGGTGCTGGGAACGGACCATCCTCATCGCAGCAGCGACAACGTCGAGTCCCTGGCGAATCCATTCCAGTACAAGCTCACCTATCAGGGCTACATGAACCCCGACCCCAACAATCCCGGCGGCTACACCAATCTCGGTGGCGACCCCGGCACGGTGGCTGTCGCGAACGGTGCGCAGGCGGCCACGGTCGGAACGGACGGCCAGCTCGTCGACGGTGTCGCCGTCAACGCAGAGCTCGCCTCGGGCGACGCATTGTGGACTGTCATCCCCTCGACCCTGACGAATGGCGTCGCCTCGGAGCCCTCCTCCTTCGGCACGTTTACCTTCACCAAGGCCGGACGCTATACGTTCGTCATTCAGCACGATCCCGTAAGCGGCTACAACATGGAGAGCTCGACCGTGTGGGATCGCAGCGCCAACACGTACACCGTCTATGCGGACGTGAGCGCGGGGGCGAGCGGCGCACTGCAGGCCAGCGTCTCCTACATTCCCGGTTCCACTGGCGACGAGGATGGCGATGGTGACGCTGACACGGCCGACGCGCTCGCGGCTCGCATCGTTTCGATTGAGGGGCTCTATGACGCCACCGCCGTCGAAAACTTGAAAAAGATACTCTCCGGCGACAGCATCGAATCTTTCAATGATTGGTCCGCCGCCGTGTATCTGACCGCCTACCACGGCGACGGTGTCGTGATGCCGACGAAGGTTTCACACACCAATTGCAACTGCCTGGCCACGCCGGTGGGCGAGACCATTTCCTCTCTGCCGCTCACGGGTGCGGCGGTGACGTACAACGAAATTCTCGGTGTCGGCGGCGGGATTTTCCTCGCTGCAGCAGTTGCGTACGCGGTGGTCGTTCTACGCAACAAACTCGGTACTCGCCGTCATCAACATGGCAAAAAAGTGTCGCAACCAATTGCGAAAGAAAGGTAATCATGAAATTAAGGAACGGTGTAGCGGTCGTGGTCACGGCTGCGATGGCGCTGAGCGGACTGGCGATCGGGGCAAGCACGGCGTCCGCAGAGGAGACGACGGGCACGTCTTCCGGCACAGCGACAATTACCGTGCAGGATTCGAACAGCGGGCACGTCTATACCGCGTACAAGCTGGCCGCCTTCTCCAACCCGGTTGCCGATGCGGCGGACTCGACGAAGATTTCCTCGCTCGACATCTCGACGGAGACCTCGGAGAGTTCCGCGATTGCTGACGTTGCCGTGACAGCGAAAGGCGTGTCGTCGGTTCCCTCCGAATACACCAACAATCCGGTTGCGTGGGTCGCTACGGATTTTGACGCCGACATGTTGCGCAGATTTGCAGATGGTTTCACTCCGACGAGTGCGGCCGTCACGTCGGTGACCGGCAAGGAGGGATCCGACGTTCAACTCTCCGGCCTGGATGAGGGCTGGTATTACGTCACGGATACGGACTCCACGGGCGCCACGACGGGTCCGAGCGCTGTGGTGTCGTCGACGATTGATGGCTTCACGAGCATCGACTTGGACCCAGGAGACAAGGAAGTTAGCATCACCGATCTGGGTACCTTCGTGTCGAAGGCCGTCGTGCCCACGACGCCGGTGAAATCGGTCGACCGGAAGAACGCCATCGGCGTGGGTGACGACTTGACGTACACGCTCAGCGACACAATCCCGGCGGATATCGCCTCGTACGACAGCTATGAGTTCAGCTTTGTCGATACTCCGAGCGTCGGCCTCACCGTTCATCCGAGCACCCTCGTGGTGACGGTCGGCTCCGGCAGCAGCGTCACCACGCTGAGCGCGGCCGACGGCGATTTCACTGTGAATCCTAGCGACGATTTCAAGGCGGACGGCTCCACGACGTTCACGATCGATCTCAGCAAGTGGATCACCGCGAATGCTGGCACCGCCGCTGGGCAGTTTGCCAAAGTGACGTACCACGCCACCGTGAATTCAGAGGCGGCCGGCGCTGGCGCTCTCAATTCCAAAGGTGAGTACTCCATCTCCAACCAGGTGACAGTGCACACCACGCCTGGCGACTCGGGCAAAGGCCAGGTGAAAAATCCCGTGGGAACTTTTGATTTCACCAAGATCAACTCCAGCGGCGACGGCCTGGGCGGCGCCGAGTTTGAAGTGACGGACGTGAAGGGTGCCGCGGTGAAGTTCACTCAGGACGCTGATGGAGTGTATGTCGTATCGACGGATGCCTCAGCGTCCTCGGTGTTGATGTCGATGCCCGCGGATGCGGCGACGTCGAGCGTCAAGGTCGGTCAGATCAAGGTGCGCGGCATTGCGCCGGGCAATTATACGGTCGAGGAGACAAAGGTTCCCACGGGTTATCTCAGCTCTGCCACCGAAGGATTTACGGTTTACGTCGACAACAGCGGCAAGGGAAGCCTGTCGGTGTCGGCTCCCAACCTCGGTCTGGTCAACACGCGCAACAGGACGGTTCTCAACGTCACGTCGATCACGCAGCTTCCTCTCACCGGTGGCGCAGGCATTGCGCTGTTCGTAGTCTTGGGCGCTCTGGTGCTGGGTGGTGCGGGCGTGACGCTCGTGCATGTGCGTCGTCGCGCAGCGCAGTCCTGACCGTGCAAAATCGCGATGCGCGCGGTGCCGGTGCGCCTGGTGAATCGGGTGAATCAAGCGCATCGGGTGCGTCGGGTGCATCTGGTGGAGAGCGCTCCGAGTGGATCCGTCTCCTTGGCCTCGACTCCGTCACCCGCGCGCGTTTGGCGCAACGAACGCGCAACCAACGCCGGCTCAGCTATATCAGCGTCGCGTTGGTTGCGTTGATGATCCTGGGCGCCGGCATCATCGCGACGCCCTTTGTGCTGCAACGCTACTCAGCGAGCCGGTTATCGGCTGAGTCAAGCGAGACCGCCGCCGCCGTGGAGGAATGGCCCTCGCCGCAGACGAGCAGAGCTCTGGCGGCGGCGAGGGCTTACAATAACAGGCTTTTTGCCTCCGGTCAGCCCGTTCTGGGCGAGGCGTCGGATCCCTTTGCTTCCGCTTCGGGAGCCTCCGAATCGTCCACGGACACGGCGGATTCAGCCTCTGCGAAGGACTCCGCGTACCAGTCACTTCTCGATGCGGACAGCGTCAAGGGTGGCGTCATGGGTTCGATCGTCATTCCAAAAATCAGCGTCAATCTGCCGATTTATCACGGAACGAGTGAGTCCGCTCTCGCCTCGGGGGCGGGGCACCTCTACGGCACGTCGTTGCCGGTGGGTGGGAGGAACACGCACGCCGTGATCACGGGGCATCGCGGCTTGGTGGCGGCAGAGATGTTCACCCGTCTCGACGAGATGGGGGTGGGGGATTACTTTTATGTCTCTGTGATGGGAAAGACGTTGGGGTACAAGGTGGATCGCATCAGTGTGATCAAACCCTCTGAAACGTCATCTTTAAAGATCGAGAAGGGCGAAGATCGCGTCACGTTGATGACGTGTACGCCCTACGGTGTCAATACTCATCGATTGCTAGTGTCGGGTGTGCGGGCGAAAATCCCGCAATCGATTCCCGACCCCAACAATGCGACGCGGGACGTGCGTTCCCTCGCACTGTGGTCCGTGCTGGTAGGAGTCCTACCCTTCCTCGTGCCGATTCTGTGGTGCCGGCATCCGTGGATGCCCATGCACCACGCGGCCGCGCGCCACGGACTGTGAGGTGCGTGGATGCGGCCGGCTGGCGCGGATTGTGAGGCGCGTGGACCTGCGAGATTCGCAGATTACTCGGGGATTACTTTGCGATTACTCGGCCGGGCTCGCCGTGTAGTGAGTGTCCTTCAGAGAGTCCAGGAGCGCCTGCTCGTCGTACTTTCCTTCGACGCTGGCGGTCTTGTCTGAGAGATTCACTTGGGCGCTGACGACTCCGGGAACCTTGACGAATGCGTCCTGCACCTTGGTGGCGCAACCGTCGCACTTCATGCCTTCGATATCGTATTTCTTCATTTTTTCTCCTTTGGTTGGGGTCTACATTAAATCTTGGTGCGCTGA
>JALCOX010000042.1 GCA_022649925.1 Bifidobacteriaceae bacterium
GGAGCCCCAGCTCGATGGTCAGCAGAGTCGTCTTGCCGGCTCCGTTGGTGCCGACGATGGCGGTGACGGTTCCTTTGGGAATGCGGAAGGTGCCGTGTGACCAGATGGTGCGCCCGCCTCTGGATACAGCCGCGTCCGAAAACTCGACGATCGGATCGACTTCGCTCGCCTCTGAGACGGTGGGTGATGGTGCTGTGATGTTGTGTTGCGCTGACATGACGTAACTTTCTACCCCTCCGGAATCTTTTCCGAAAGGCTTGGTTGTGCTTCACGATAGCCTAGTGGGTAGAAGTCCGTTCCAGCGAGGGAGTTTGTCAATGGCGTATACAGAGGCATCCGCAGAAGCGTCGACGGCGGCGCACAGAATCGACGGTGTCGCGCTCGCGTCGCAGATCAAGGTAGATCTGAAACGGCGAGTTGAGACTTTGAAACGCCGCGGTGTGATTCCAGGCTTGGGGACACTCCTTGTGGGCGCGGACCCGGGGTCGATGAAGTACGTTGCGGGCAAGCACCGCGACAGTCTTGAAGTTGGCATCGCCTCCATCAGGGAAGAACTACCTGCCGACGCGAGCTTTGACGATATCGCGGCTGCGGTTCGCCGTCTCAACGAGAATCCCGTGTGCACTGGCTACATCGTTCAGTTGCCACTGCCCAAAGGCATCGACGAGTTCGCCATTCTCGAGATGGTCGACCCCGCCAAGGACGCGGATGGCCTTCATCCTTACAATCTCGGTCAACTGGTGCTGCACGCGCAGTCGGCTCCCGCGAGTCCACAGCCGTGCACTCCGCGCGGCATCATCGAATTGCTCTCGCAGTCCGGCATTGACCTCGAGGGTAAGGAAGTCTGTGTGGTGGGCCGGGGTATCACGGTGGGCCGTTCCATCGGGCTGTTGCTCTCGCGCAAGGACGTCAACGCAACGGTGACGCTGTGCCATACGGGTACTCGCGACGTTGCCGCTCATACTCGTGCCGCCGACGTCGTCATCGCTGCTACGGGTTCTGCCTACTTCCTCAAGCCCGAAGACATCAAGGAAGGTGCCGTATTGGTCGACGTGGGCGTCTCACGGGTGGTTGACCCGGAAACCGGCAAAGGGCGCATTCAGGGAGACGTGGATCCGGCATGTTACGAGAAGGCTTCCGCATACACGCCAAACCCCGGAGGCGTGGGCCCAATGACGCGCGCGATGCTGCTGACCAACGTCGTCGAAATCGCCGAGCGCGAAAACTCGTGACGTATTTGCCGGTTTGCCGCGCCGCAGTAGCGAAAAGACGCAGGGTTGCCGTATGATTTCCTACGTATGTCTTTCACGTGTCACGATGCGCGGAAGACGTGCAATAACTGAAGAACGATCCGAATCCAAACAAACAAAGAAATACTAACTACTCAATGTCAGAAAACAATGCAGAGGTCCAGAAGGTCGCCATCAACGATATTGGCACCGAAGAAGACTTCATCAAGGCTGTAGATTCCACCATCAAGAACTTCGATGATGGTGATTTGGTTGAAGGAACTGTCGTTCGCATTGATCGCGACGAAGTTCTGCTCGACATCGGTTACAAAACCGAAGGTGTCATTCCCTCCCGTGAGCTTTCCATCAAGAAGGACGTCGATCCTGACGATGTCGTCAAGGTCGGGGACTCCGTTGAAGCTCTTGTCATCACCAAGGAAGACAAAGATGGCCGTCTGATCCTCTCCAAGAAGCGTGCTCAGTACGAGCGTGCTTGGGGTGACGTTGAGAAGATCAAGGAAGCTGATGGTGTTGTCGAAGGCACCGTTATCGAAGCCGTCAAGGGTGGCCTCATCGTCGACATCGGTCTGCGTGGCTTCCTGCCTGCATCCCTCGTCGAGATGCGTCGTGTGCGCGACCTCGCTCCGTACATTGGTCAGAAGATTCAGGCCAAGATCCTTGAGCTCGACAAGAACCGCAACAACGTGGTCCTGTCCCGTCGTCAGTACCTCGAAGAGACCCAGTCCGAAGTTCGCGAGACCTTCCTCTCGCAGCTCAAGAAGGGTCAGATTCGCGAAGGCACTATCTCCTCCATCGTCAACTTCGGTGCGTTTGTGGACCTCGGCGGTGTCGACGGCCTCATCCACGTTTCCGAGCTGTCGTGGAAGCACATCGATCACCCGTCCGAGGTTGTCAAGGTCGGCGACAAGGTCACCGTCGAGGTTCTCGACGTCGATCTCGATCGCGAACGCATCTCCCTGTCGCTCAAGGCGACCCAGGAAGATCCGTGGCAGAAGTTCGCTCGCACCCACGTTCCCGGACAGATCGTCAAGGGCAAGGTCACCAAGATCGTGCAGTTCGGTGTCTTCATCTCCGTCGAAGACGGTATCGAAGGCCTCGTGCACATCTCCGAGCTGGCCAACCGCCACGTCGAGAACCCCGAGACCGTCGTCAAGCCCGGCGAGGAAGTCTTCGTCAAGGTCATCGATGTCGATCTCGATCGTCGCCGCATCTCGCTGTCACTCAAGCAGGCAACGGACTCTGTGGATCCCAACTCCGAGGACTTTGATCCGGCGCTTTACGGCATGCCGGCCGAGTACGACGAGAATGGCAACTACAAGTACCCCGAAGGCTTCGACCCCGAGACCAACGAGTGGATCGAAGGCTACGAGAAGCAGCGCGAGGAGTGGGAAGCCCAGTACGCTTCTGCTCACGATCTGTGGGAAGAGCACAAGGCATTCGCTGCCAAGGAGCTCGCACACGCTGCCGAGTCCGCAGCCGAGGATGGTCAGGGCGAGGCTTCTGCCGCAGAGGCAGAGGCAGGGGCGCCCGCATCGGCGACTTCGAACTACACCTCCGAAGCTTCGGCTGAAGGAACGCTGGCAGCTGACGATCAGCTTGCCGCACTGCGCGAGCAGCTGCTCAACGAGAAGAAGTGAATTTCTCCTCATCAGTTGAGTGACGCCGCATAAACGGCTGTCATGATGCATGAAGGAACCCGACTCATGAAAATGAGCCGGGTTCCTTTTGTATGCGCGGGGAGTTGTGTGAGCGAGAAGAGTTGGTGTGTGAAGGCGGCGGACGTGTGACGGGGCATACACGTGCGACGCACGAAGTCCGCGAGTCGTTGCTGCCAGTGCGATATGTTGAAGGACAGCGACTCACAAAGGAGAATGTCATGTTGACGAGGGTGGCACTGACCGGAGGCATCGGCGCGGGGAAGAGCACTGTGGCGCGTCATCTCGAGTCTTTGGGCGCCTACGTCATCGACTACGACGTGCTCTCTCGACAGGCTGTAGCGCACGGAACGGTGGGACTGCGGCGTGTCGTCGATCTTTTCGGCCCTGAGGCGTTGACGACGATGGGGGAGATGAACCGCGGGTGGATTTCGCAGCGAATTTTCGCCGACCCGCAGATGCGGGATGGTCTTGATGACATTATTCATCCGCTCGTCTTTGCGGAGGCGGCCCGCCTAGAAACCGAGTGGCTGACGGCACATACCGAACGTGAGAAACCCCCGGTGGGTGGAGTGCAGGGACGCAGGGTGGTGGTTCACGACATCCCGCTGTTAGTGGAGTCGGGACGTGCAGATTGGTTTGATGTGATCATCGATGTAGAGGCTCCCGCCAGGGTTCGCATGCATCGGCTCATGGCGGAGCGGGGGATGAGCATGGAGGAGGCGTCGTCGCGCATTGACTCGCAGGCGAGTCAGCGGGAGCGGGAACAGGTGGCCACCTACGTGATCGATTCCAATCAGCCCTTGGAACAAACGTTCGAACAAGTTGATACAGTATTCCAGAAGATAGTGAAGGGTTGACTCGGAGAAGTAATCCAAGAGAGCCGAGCAATGTCGCAAGACAGGAGTTCATGTGCCATCGTCGGAACTGAAACGCATCGATAAGCCGTTTGTCGTAAAGTCGCCGTACCAGCCGTCAGGCGACCAGCCGCAGGCAATTGAAGACCTCACCAACCGCATCAACAACGGCGAAAACGACGTGGTGCTGATGGGCGCCACGGGAACGGGCAAGACAGCGACCACGGCGTGGATGATTGAGAAACTGCAGCGTCCCACGCTCATCATCGAACCCAACAAGACGCTGGCAGCACAGTTGTGCGCGGAGTTCCGTGAGCTCATGCCCGACAACGCCGTCAACTACTTCGTGAGCTACTACGACTACTACCAGCCCGAGGCCTACATTCCTCAGACGGATACTTACATAGAGAAGGATTCCGACATCAACGACGACGTGGAGCGGCTGCGCCACGCTGCCACCGCGTCGCTTCTCACCCGTCGCGACTGCGTCGTGGTGGCGACGGTGTCGTGCATCTACGGCTTAGGTACGCCCCAGGAGTACGCCGCTCAGATGCTGTTCCTCGAGGAGGGTCAACAGATCGACCGGCAGACACTGCTGCGTAAATTCGTCGACATGCAGTACAAGCGCAACGACATTTCCTTTACCCGTGGCACCTTCCGCGTGCGCGGCGACACAGTCGAGATCATCCCCGTCTACGAGGAACTCGCCATCCGCATCGAGTTCTTCGGTGACGAAATCGATCGCATCTCAACGCTGCATCCGTTGACCGGTGACGAGATCGCCCACGAATCTGAAGTCCACATTTTCCCGGCGACCCAATATGCCGCCGGTCCCGAACGCCTGCAACACGCCTTGGTGACCATCAAGGAAGAACTTGATCAACGTGTGGCCGAACTCAAGAAGCAGGGCAAGGAACTCGAGGCACAGCGTCTCACCATGCGTACGACGTATGACCTCGAGATGCTCACCCAGATCGGCACTTGCTCGGGCGTTGAGAACTATTCGCGGCACTTCGACCAGCGCGGCCCGGGAACTCCTCCGAATACGTTGCTCGACTTCTTCCCCGACGATTTCCTGCTGGTGGTCGACGAATCCCACGTCACCATCCCCCAGATCGGAGGCATGTACGAGGGCGACATGAGCCGCAAGCGCACGCTGGTGGAGCACGGCTTCCGTCTGCCGTCTGCAATGGATAATCGTCCGCTCAAGTTCGACGAGTTCCTCCAGCGCGTCGGACAGACCGTGTACCTGTCCGCGACTCCGGGTGACTATGAAATGAACCTGAGTGACGGCGTGGTCGAACAAATCATCAGGCCGACTGGACTGGTGGATCCAAAGATTGACGTGCGCCCGACAAAGGGACAGATCGACGACCTCTTGGACGAGATCAACGAGCGCGTGGAGAAGAACGAGCGCGTGTTGGTCACCACGCTGACCAAGAAGATGGCGGAAGATCTCACCGACTACCTTCTCGAGCACGGCATCAAGGTGGAGTATCTGCATTCCGACGTGGACACGCTGCGCCGCGTGGAGCTCCTGCGTGAACTACGCCAGGGCAAAATTGACGTCATTGTGGGCATCAACCTGTTGCGTGAGGGCTTGGATCTTCCGGAAGTCTCGCTCGTGGCAATTCTCGACGCAGATAAGGAGGGCTTCCTGCGGTCGTATCGTTCGCTCATCCAGACAATCGGGCGTGCGGCGCGAAACGTGCAGGGAACCGTCATCATGTACGCCGACAATCGCACTGATTCAATGGACAAGGCCATTTCGGAGACCAATCGTCGCCGCGAGCGTCAGATTGCGTACAACACGGAGCATCACATCGATCCGCAGCCGTTGATCAAGAAGATCTCCGACGTCAACGACATGATCGCCAAGGAAGATGTAGACACCGAGTCCCTTCTCGAGGGTGGTTACCGCAACTCCGGCAAGGCTGGCAATTCGCACATGGGTGTTCCGCTCACCGACAAGGAGGAACGCCAGAAGAGGCATGAGGAGATTCTGTCGGCGGGTCTTCCGGCGCAGGACCTGGCGGATCTCATCAGAAACCTCAGCGAACAGATGCACACGGCGGCGGAACAGCTGCAGTTTGAGCTGGCGGCGCGTCTTCGCGACGAAATCGGGGACCTCAAGAAGGAACTCCGAGCGATGACAAAGGCCGAGAAATAGGTTCAGTTAGCCACAAAGGTAACGTTGGTCGGTGTTTCGTCGCTGGCCAAGTTAGCGGTGTCACGTATGCTGTACCGTATGTCTGAAACCCCTTTGCCTTTTATGATCGTGACCTTCGTGGTGCTTGCGGCTTTCTTTATCGTCGATTTGTTCGTCATCGGTCGCAAGCCGCACATTCCCTCCACGAAGGAATGCCTCCAACACATTGGTTTCTTCGTGGTGGCGGCGCTTATTTTTGGTGGCTTTGTCTGGTTCTTTGCGGGCTCACGGCCGGCCGTTGAGTTTTACTCCGGCTGGCTCACCGAGTATTCGTTGAGCATTGACAACCTCTTCATCTTCGTCGTCATCATGTCGAATTTCGCGGTGCCCAAGAAGATTCAGAAATACGTTCTGAGCGTCGGCATCACCATTGCTCTGGTCCTGCGAGGAATCTTCATCCTTTTGGGAGCGGCCATCATTCAGCGATTCACCTGGGTTTTCTTCATCTTCGGAGCCTTCCTGTTGGTCACCGCGTTTCGTATGGCGACGGGCAAAGAGGACGACGACGAGGAGTACAAGGAACCGGCGCTCATCCGGTTCCTCAGCAGATTTATGAAGACCACCAACGACTACGACGGCGAAAAGCTGCGCACCACAATCGGCGGAGTCAAATACTTCACCCCGTTGCTCGTTGTCTTTCTCACCATCGGCACGACGGATCTGCTCTTTGCATTTGACTCGATACCTGCGATCTTCGGCCTCACCAAAGATCCCTTCATCGTCTTCACCTCCAATGTGTTTGCACTCCTGGGACTCCAGCAGCTTTACTTCCTGCTGGGCTCGCTGCTCGACAAACTCGTGTACCTGCCCATCGGACTGTCGGTGGTCCTCGGATTCATCGGTATCAAGCTGATCCTGGAGGCGCTGAGCGAGAACACCCTACCGTTCATCAACGGGGGGCATCATCTCGACATGATTCCGGAGGTGCCCACCTGGCTCTCTCTCGTTGTCATCGTCGTCTCGTTGGGGATCGCCGCGCTCGCGAGTGTCATCAAAATGAAAAGGGTTGAGGCTGCGAAGACGGACTCCGACAAGCTATGATGAGTGGTAGCCACAGAAGTAAGTGGTGGGTTTTCCCCTTCGATACTCGTTGCTCACGACGTGTTCGCCATATTGCGGATTCGTAACAGAGGCTGAATGCGGTCGTACTTCTCGAGTAAACTGTTTCGTGGCAATCAGGGCGCAGTAATTGTAAGCGCCGCTAGTCCAAAGAATGAGGCAAGGAAATACATGCGTAAAGCCAAGATCGTTGATACCATCGGGCCGGCTACCGAATCTCTCGAAACGATGACCAAACTCGCTGAAGCGGGCATGGACGTCGCTCGTCTTAACCGTTCACACGGTACCCCCGAGGATCACTTGAAGGTCTACAACAACCTTCGTCAGGCCTCGAAGACCACGGGTCGCAATCTCGCTGCCCTGGTCGACCTTCAGGGACCGAAGATTCGCTGTGGTTGGTTCAAGAAGAACGCCGACGGCGAAGACAAGGTCATCCTCAAGCAGGGCCAAGAGTTCATCATCACCACCGACGACATCGAGGGTGACGAGCACATCACGTCCACCACCTTCAAGGGTCTTCCCGGCGACTGCCATGCGGGCGATCCGATCCTCATCGACGACGGCAAGGTCCGTCTTGAGGTCACCAAGGTTGAGGGCAACAACGTCCACACCAAGGTCATCGTTGCAGGACCTGTGTCCAGCCACAAGGGAATCAACCTCCCCGGCGTCGCTGTGTCGCTCCCGGCATTGACCGAGAAGGATGAGGCCGACCTGCGCTGGGCAATCCAGACTGGTGCCGACATCATCGCAATGTCCTTCGTGCGTTTCGCGACCGATATCGATCGCGCTCACGAGATCATGGACGAGGAAGGCCGTCGCATCCCGATCGTTGCAAAGATCGAGAAGCCGCAGGCAGTCGAGAATCTCGAAGACATCGTCAAGGCATTCGATGGCATCATGGTCGCTCGTGGCGACATGGCCGTTGAGATGCCGTTCGAAGAGGTCCCGCTCGTTACCAAGAAGTGCATCGAGCTGGCTCGCCGTTATGCCAAGCCGGTCATCGTGGCAACCGAGGTCCTCGGATCCATGGTGAACTCGCCGATTCCGTCGCGTGCAGAGGCTTCTGACTGCGCCAACGCCGTTCTCGACGGTGCAGACGCAACCATGACCTCCAACGAGACCGCGGTTGGCAACTACCCGATCGACACCGTGAAGACCATGGCTCGCATCTCCGGATACGCCACGGAACACGGCTTCGACCGCATCCCTGAGTTGAGCAACATCGACATGGCAGACGGTGGCGCAGTTGCTTCTGCAGCCGTTGACTTGGCGGAGAAGCTCAATGCCAAGGCAATCGTCGCTTTCACGGAGTCCGGTCGCACTGCACACCGCATCTCTCGCGAACGCCCCGCCGCTCCGATCTATGCCTTCACCGAGGGTGAGCACACCTTCCACTGGTTGGCTCTGGCATGGGGAACCGAAGCGTTCAAGGTCGAGGAGAACTATCACACCCTCAACCGCGCCGATCTCATGAAGCTCGTTGACAAGACCCTCAAGGCTGCCAACAAGGTTGTCGATGGCGACCAGGTCGTCATCTCCGCCTGCGCTCCTGGCGACGTTGCGGGCAAGACCGATTCCCTCTACGTTCACACTGTTGGCGCCTGAGGCATTCGGTAAGCATTAACTTCGCTCGTAAGAGGAAGTAGCAAGAAGGGGAGGGACCTGGTCATCCAGGTTCCTCCCCTTCTCGTTTGTACTCCAGCTGCGTCTGACTGTCCGTCACTGTGCTTCGGGCCAGGGGCCTACTTTGGGGGCTCTTCGGGGCTCTACTTGTCTGCGTCCGCGATGCTGGATTTGGCGGCGAGAATCGCGACGATTGACTTCGCGTCGATGATGGTGCCGTTGAGAACCATGCCGTAGGCCTCGTCAAGGGGAAGATAGCGCACCGAGGAGCGCTGCGTTTCAGGACCGATCTCTTCGCGCGCGGTTTCGCTCAGTCCTCGAGCGAGGAACAGGGAGGTGTGTTGGGTCGAGAAGCTCGGTGTGTTGATGAATCTAAAAATCTGGCTCATTTCCGAGGCCTCGAGTCCTGCCTCTTCGCGCAGCTTGCGGGCGGCCACGTCGGACGGCTTTTCGTCCGGGGTCTTCGCGTGTCCTGCCGGAATTTCTAGGGTCCAGCGGTGTGTAGGGATGCGGTATTGCTCGACAAAGGGGATGGTGTGTTCTTCTGTCAGCGCAAGCACGGCTACCGTGTCGCCCATTTTCTCTCGAAGAATTTTGCGCGAGAAGTGGCCAAAATTCGGAGCCGAAAGGTCGACCTTTTCCACGCTGAAGTAGTAAGCATCCATGATCTGTTGCCGAGAATCCTCTTGAACAGGGGGGACACGCCATGGATCGAACTTGCGATAAGTTTCTGACATTGTGCTCTCCTTTGAACGAGGAATATGTTCACTTCTTATTCTAGATGAAAACAACACGCCTGAAAGATAGACGGAGGGCGTTATCATGTAGTACATTGCTCAAGGGAATGCCCTGGTATCCCAATTGGTAGAGGAGACGGCCTCAAAATCCGTACAGTGTGGGTTCGAGTCCCACCCGGGGCACTTAGTGTTATGTGGTACATCGCGCATCGAGATGGTACCGGGCTGAGGGTCAGGCGCAACGGTCTGATTTAAGATACATCACATGGCAAATGAACGCATGGGAAGGTGAGATTGTGGCAAACGAGCAGGCTCAGGACGAAGAGGTCACAAAGCGTCGGGTCGTTGTCGCAGAGGATGAGGCTCTTATTCGTCTCGATATCGTTGAGTCTCTTCGCGCTGCGGGTTACGAAGTCGTGGGAGAGGCTGCCAGTGGCCAGGAAGCTGTTGACCAGGCGCGGGAGCACCATCCCGACGTCATCATCATGGATGTGAAGATGCCCGGCAAGGATGGCATTACGGCCGCCACCGAGATCACCGAAGAAAATATTTGCCCGGTTGTCATGCTCACGGCATTCTCTCAGCAGAGCCTCGTCGAGAAGGCCTCCGAAGCGGGCGCCATGGCGTATGTGGTCAAGCCCTTCGTTCCCGAAAAACTGTTCCCAGCAATCGAGATCGCGATTTCGCGCTACGAGCAGATGAACGTATTGAAGAATGAGATCACCGATCTCAAGACGCGCTTTGAGGCCCGTAAGAAGGTTGACCGCGCTAAGGGTCTCCTCATGGAGAACATGGGCTTGAGCGAGTCTGAGGCCTTCCGCTGGATTCAGAAGACGTCGATGGATCGTCGTCTCACTATGCAGGAGGTTGCCGACGCTGTCATTTCGCAGGTCCTCGGCTAGGTAGCAACCGGCATTCTTTCCTCTTATTCGTCACTCGAGCTTCGACGCTGGGGTGGCGATTTTGCATATGCCGCACTTAGTGAGGCTGTCGGGAAGTTCACATAGCCTCTTATGTATGAGTTCCACATCTGAATCGTCATCCACTAAGCCGCGTCTCCTCGTCGTCGATGGACACTCACTGGCGTTCCGGGCCTTCTTCGCCCTGCCTGCCGACAGCTTCTCGACGAGTTCCGGGCAGAACACCAATGCAGTCTATGGTTTCATCACCATGCTCGCCGATGTCATGCGCAAGGAGAAGCCCACCCATCTCGGTGTCGCCTTCGACGTGGCAGGCGGGACTTTCCGCAATAAAATGTTGACGCAATACAAGGGCACGCGCGACGCGGCACCCGAAGAGCTGCTCAGCCAGTTCCCCCTCATCCAAAAGCTTCTTGACGCCATGGAAATCACCTATATCGTCAAGCCGGGCTACGAGGGTGACGACATCATCGCCTCTCTGTCAACGCTGGGGGAGAAGAACGGTTACGACAATCTCGTGCTCTCGGGGGATCGAGACGCCTTCCAACTCATCGACGACAACATCACGGTGCTGTACCCGGGGCATCACTTCAAAGACCTCAAGCACATGACGCCTCAGGCGGTGCTCGACAAATACAAGGTGAGCCCTCAGCAATATCCGGATCTCGCAGCGTTGCGCGGCGAGACCTCTGACAACATCCCGGGTGTCCCCGGAGTTGGCGATGGATATGCGGCGAAGTGGATCAATCAGTTTGGAGGACTCGAAGACATCATCGGCCACGCCGATGAGATCAAGGGCAAAAAGGGTCAGGCGTTGCGAGACAGCGTCGAACAGGTGCGGCTCAATCGCAAGGTGAATGCCTTGGTGCGCGATCTCGATCTCGGAGTGAAACTCGACGATCTGGCAATCTCGAGTTTTGACGAAACCAAGCTTGACGCCGTGATCAAGGAGCTTGAATTTGGCAGTCGCACGCGCAACACGCTGGTGAAGTCCTTCACGCTTGGCGCCGCGGGCAGTACCTCTGACGCAGAGGGCTCCGCAGACGAAGAGGACGGCGACGGCAGCGAGTCCAGTCTCGCCTCGGCCATCCCCCAAATTTCGGTCGATGAAGATGTCGACGGATCAAAAGCCTCTGTGCTGCAGGAATGGATGGGGGCGCATCTGAGTCAGGTTTCGCAAGAAGCGCCGGAGACCGTGACAGCACAAGCAGCGGTGACGAATGCATTGGTAGCCCACTTCGAGGGCGACGAGCGTCCCGGACGTGCACACCTTGACGATCTTGCCCTGTTGTCGCCTGACGACCATCTGGTGATGTTGCACTGGGAGGCAATGGATGAGGCGGCGCGCAAGCTTGTAGCTGATGCTTTCACCGAGCACACCGTGATCTTGCACGGGTACAAGGAAGACTTGTTGATGGCTGCGCAGGCGGGGCTTCATCTACCAGCACCCGTGTTCGACACACGCTTGGCAGCATACTTGGTGTCTCCCGATTTCCACCCTGAAACCATCGAGAAGACTGGCGTCAAGTTCCTCGACGAGGATTTCAAGGACCAGGAGCGAAAGGACGAGTCCGCTCAAGGCGCCTTTGAATTTGAAGACGAGGAGGAGACCCGCGTGCGTGAGTATCGCGCCACCATAGTCAAGCGTGCGGGCATCATCTCCGCCCTTGCGCAGTCCCTCGCCCCCATTCTTGACCATCGCGGTCAGTACGGGCTGTTGCGAGATCTTGAGCTCCCTGTGTCACGGGTTTTGGCAGACGTCGAAGCGGCTGGAGCTTTTGTGGACCAACAGCGACTCTCCGAGAGCCGCGCCAACTTCGCAGCCCAGGCAGATCAATCAGATGCGATTGCTCACAAGGCTGCCGGACGGGCCGATATCAATCTGCAGAGTCCTAAGCAGCTCCAGTCGCTCTTGTTTGACGACATGGGGTTGAGCACCACCAAGAAGACTAAAACCGGCTACACCACCAATGCCGCGGCGCTCCAGGAGCTCTACATTCGCTCCGTGCACAACGAGAGAGCCAACACCTTCCTGGGTGCCTTGCTGCGCTACCGCGAGACCAATAAGCTCAAGCAGATCGTGCAGACGCTCATCGACGCCGTGAACCCAAATGACGGCCGTATTCACACCACTTTTGAGCAGACGATTGCCGCCACAGGCCGCTTGAGCTCCACCAATCCCAATCTCCAGAACATCCCAAACAGGAACCTCGAGGGTCGCGAGATTCGCAGCGTCTTCGTGCCAGGGGAGGGGTTCACCAACCTGTTGAGCTCGGACTATTCGCAGGTGGAGCTGCGCATCATGGCACACCTCTCCGGCGACGAGGCGCTCATCCAGGCCTTCAAGTCCGGAGCCGACTTCCACAAGTACGTGGCGTCGCTGGTGTACCAGATCCCCGTCGAGGAGATCACCTCGGATCAGCGCAGTCACATCAAGGCAATGAGTTACGGACTCGCCTACGGTCTGAGTACGTACGGTCTGGCGCAGCAACTCAAAATCAGCCCAGCAGAGGCGGATGTGCTGCGCGAAAAGTACTTCTCTACCTTCGGCAAGGTGCACGACTATCTCGAGTCACTCGTGGCTGAAGCGAGAAAGAAGGGGTACACGGAGACGATGTTCGGTCGGCGCCGTTACTTCCCGGGCCTGCGATCCAGCGTTCGCAACGTCAAGGCCGCCGCCGAACGCGCCGCGCTCAATGCTCCGATTCAGGGTTCTGCTGCCGACATCATGAAGATCGCCATGGTCAAGGCGGGTCAGGCGTTGGAGGATGCCGGCGTTCGTTCGCGCATTATCCTGCAGATTCACGATGAACTCGTGGTGGAAGTCGCCGCCGGTGAGGAAGAGCAGGTGACCACTCTCGTGAAGGACGCCATGGAACACGCGGTAGATCTCGACGTGCCACTCGATGTTTCCACCGGTCTGGGCGGCGACTGGCAAGCGGCGGCACACTGAGAGGGGATGAAAATGGTCAATCTTTCACAGGTGGTGAGCGTACTGGAAACGCTGTACCCGCTGCGTTACGCAGAGGAGTGGGATGAGCCGGGGCTAATCGTTGGCGATCCTTTTGCGCGGGTTTCCAAGATTTATTGTGCAGTAGACCCGACGGAAACCGTTGTGGATGAGGCTCTCGCATGGGGTGCAGATCTGCTGGTGACACATCACCCACTGTTCTTCCGCTCCGTACACACGGTGGCGGGATCCGGGTTCCGTGGGGCTATCGTCAACAAGCTCATTGGGGGCCACTGCGGACTCTGGGTGGGGCACACCAACGCCGACAGCGCACACAGAGGCGTGAGTGAGGCGCTCGCAGATGCGTTAGGACTTGTTGATCAGGTGCCATTGGTACCTCTCTCCGATGATGCTGCGAAATTCCCGGTTGGTTTGGGCCGTGTGGGCAATTTGGCGGAGGCTACGACTCTCGAGGAGCTCGCACATAGTGTTGTGAGCGTTTTGCCGCCCACTGAGCGCGGCGTAGACGTTGCGGGTGACCTTTCGATGCCGGTGCACCGTGTAGCCGTTCTGGGAGGCTCTGGAGACTCGTTGTTCGATGAGGTGCGGGCGAGTGGCGCTGACGTGTACGTCACGAGCGACTTGCGGCACCATCCGGTTTTGGATGCGAGGCAACAGGCGATGCGTGAGGCGCAGCTGCGGTCGGGGCTTTCGCGGGGAGACACAGACAGCTCCCCTGAAGATTCCGGTATCGCGCGTCCGGCATTCATCAACACTCCGCACTATGCCTCAGAGAAGGTGTGGTTTAAATATGCGCTCGAAGATATCCCTGATGCCGTCATTGCTCGATTCGGAGAGTCTGAGGGTGGCGTAGACGCCGCGCGTATCGAGATGAGGCTGTCGGCTACGAATACTGATCCGTTCACAGCGCACTTTGGGCCGAGCCGCGGCTGATCGCCCCCGCACCCAGGAAGATCGTCACCACCATGACTGCTCCAAAGACCCAGAGTGTTGAGTTCCAGCCACCTGGCAACACGGTCGGGAGCCATCCGAAAATCACTGGTCCACTTGCTGCGATGAGATAGCCGACCGCTTGTGCAAAGCCAGAGCGGGCCGCGACGACATCTGGGTCTGGGCTACTTGACGTGATGAGCGCCATCGCCTGTGTGAATATCAGAGCCGCCGTGAAGCCGAGGCCGATGGCAGCGATCCACAAACCCGCCGTTCCCCAGGGAAGTGCGGCAAGGCCAACGAGGTAACCGGCCGCGTTGAGACCGAGAATAATCTTCTGATTCGGAATGAGACTTACCAGCAGCGCGGCGGGGATTCCGATGAGTTGAAAAAGGGACAACAGGAATCCTGCATTCTGTGAGCTTGCGTCGAAGTGTTCGAAAATGCTCGGTAGCCACGTGCTCAGGCTATAGAAGATCAAGGATTGCAGCGCCATAAAGCCTGCAAGCAGCCAGGCCGCAGGGTCTCGAAAGACGGAGGTCCTGTTCTTTGCTTCACGAGTAGTCCCGATATCGGCGGCTGGTTCCTGCTCCTGTTCCCGTTCTTCTCGCCTTGCTGGCAGCGGGAGGAAGGCCGCAAAAATCGCAACGACAAGCGCCGGAATTGCGAAAAGGCGCAGCGTAGATTGCCATCCGAAAAATGCGGCGGAGGGGATGACGGCCGCGCTAGCTATGGCGGAAAACAGACTCTGGGACAGCGAATAGTAACTGGTGAGTTTCGTGGCGTCCTGCGGGCGTAGCGTGGCGATGAGAATGGGCAACGCGACGTTGAGGCAGGCTATGGAGAGCCCTACGAAAACGGTGCCGACAATCAGCAGCAGAGGGGTAGTGGGTCGCACCAGGCTTGCGCCGGTGAGCAGTGCCGCCATGAGGATTAGCGTCGATTTGAGCCCGATGCGTCGCACGATTGCCGGTGTGACGGTTGCTCCCGCGGCGAAACAGAGGAGAGGAATTGTGACGAGGAGTGAGGTGAACGCACCGTTCACCGACCAGGATGACTGGATGGTGGGGAAGAGAGGGGATACAGCGGTCAACGACATGCGGAGATTAGCAGATATCACGATGACAAAAATGAGGAAGATGGTGCTGTTGATTTTCTTGGTGTCTTTGATCTCTTCGCTCATATGAATTAAAGGATAACGTGGCTGTGCGACTCGCGACCTGGTACATTCCATCCCGACCGCAGGGTATACTTTTTCTTTGTTGTCTCGAAGATGTGTGGTGAGGCGATTTCGGGCTGTAGCGCAGCTTGGTAGCGCGCCTGCTTTGGGAGCAGGATGTCGCAGGTTCAAATCCTGTCAGCCCGACCTGTGAAACCCTTGTGATAGCGATGATTACGAGGGTCTCGAGTTTCAGAGTCCGGTTTTCTCCGCTTATCTGGCTGCGAGGTGCGAGCGGCGTTGGATTTCTGTGACTGTTCGAGCGAGGACACCGTTTTGGTCAGTGTTGCTCATCTTTTCCATTGTTTCTGTCAGAGCCTTGTTTAAGGCCGTGATAGTTGAGCTGACAACTTTCTCGGATTCTGAATGGGTGAGAGCGAGTCTGGTTCCTTCGCCAATAAGGGTCTCGGGAAAGATCTGCTCCATGTCATATCCTTTGCCGATTTTCATAGATGACAGCGCGGGCTGGTTGTCGTGGAGGAATGCGGCGATAGATATGGTGTCGTACATGGGCGCCATTGTTGCGCTGCTACCCGAGAGCATGAGCGAGTAGTTTTTGGCGTGGGCATCAGTGTTGAGGAAAAAGGCGTTGGCAGTTAGATATTGCAGGAATCTTCGGGCTGCTATCTTTCCGTCGCCGGGGCTTAGCCTCGTTTGAAACAGTCGACTGATTTGCCCGACACCAGGTCCTCCGTCATTTCGCTGATATTTCTTGGAGGGTGGTACGGATAAAGCCTGGCACAGATCCTCTTGGTGAAGCCGTGAATAGGTGCCATCAGAGTTGAGTCTTCGGTCGTAGCGCTGCGAGACGATGGCGCGAATGGTTCCGTCAGGCGAATCCCACAGGCTCGTTTGAGCGGAGGGAATTCCTGCCATAGCGAGAGTGTTTTGGCAGAGTAATTCGACGATATCTGAGTCGGGGAATGCTTCTGAGTTGATGAGTCTCGGCTTGAAGATGTGGGTAGTAGGAACGCCTCGGCTGGGTATTGCCCACGTGCCGTCAGCTAGCTTCGTCATGGCGAGTTTTGCCTGAGCTCCCGCTAAACTCATGCGCTGCAAAGTACTTGCTCTCGCTCCATCGTTGTACACGCCGATGATATCTTTGAGCCGCACGGCCAGACCTTTGTTTGTGATGGGCTCAACGTTATGACGATCGGCAGTTGAGTCCTCCGATTTCTCCCCAGGGCGAATGAGTTGGAGCGCCCCTGCGACATCGTGGCCCATGTGCTCGAGCAAGGCGAACGGAGAGGCAGACGATACGCCATAAGAGGCAGCCATAGATTCCAGCGCCAGCGGATTATCAGGAAGTAGTCCCTGCAGGAACGGGAGAACAACTCTGTTTTTGAACCTTTCGGCTCCAAGTGGCATGGAGAGTGACAAAGGTGTTGGATTTTCCCTGTTGAGATAACTATCGGAATAAACGAAAGCGAGAGTTCCTCCCAATGTGAGGGAGAAGGCGCCAATAAAAGTGCCGTCGAGATATGCGTCGAGTATGCGCTCACTCATCACGCACTGCCTCCAGCGTGATTCCCAACGATTCGAAGGCCTGCAGTACTTTCCGCAAATCGATAGACGGCTTGCCTGCCTCTACCTGTGCCAGCCAGCTGCGTGATACTCCTGCTTTTGCTGCCAATTTCTCCTGAGTGAGGCCTGCCTCAAGACGTGCCTCGCGGATCGCTTGACCCGCCTGTGCCATCGTCCGAATCCGCATCACTCTGCGCGACATGAGATCTCCTTGTCCGTGTTCGTAAACAAATTTCATTGTACACGAACGTGGATGTCGCAGGTTCAAATCCTGTCAGCCCGACCAGTAGGATCCTCACAAATACAGGGATCCCACTAGTCGAGGTAGCTCACGCGATTCCTCGAGCGGCAGCCGAGATCGCCGGTGTGCTCGTTATCAAGCGTTGAGATCAGTTGATCTTCCTCTTTGGATTCAGCAGATTCATGGGATCAAGCAGGGCCTTGATCTGATGCTGAACCATGTCGACATCGTCTCCCAGCTCGTCGTTGTTCCACTGGTTCTTGAGCATGCCAACTGAGTGCTCGCCACTGATGGTGCCGCCGAGCTTGAGCGCCTTGCTGAACATGAGACGCAGCGCCTTGGTCACCGCGACTGGGGCCTGCTTCTGCGCCTTTGGCCACACGATGGTGGGGTGAACGTTGCCGTCGCCTGCGTGACCTGCGGTGTAAATCTTGATGTCGAGCTCTTCGCTGATCTTGGCAATGTAGTCCACCATCTCAGCGAGCTTCGAGAGCGGCACGGCCATATCTTCCATGATGTGGTTCTGCCCGCGGAAGACTGCCGGCAACATATCCCAGCGCATCTGCATGAGATTCTTCTGCTCGTTCGCCTTCGAGGTGACCCACACGTCCGCGGCGCGATACTTCGTCAGCAGATCCTTCATGACGGATTCTGATTCAGGAGTTGCCGAGTCGATCTTGAAGATGAGCATGGCGGCGCTGTTGGCGTAATGCGTCTTGCGATACGCATCCAGGGCGACCAGGGTGTTGTGGTCGAAGGCCTCCAGCATCGTGGGGTAGACGCCTGAATTGCGAATGTCCTCCACTGCGCG
>JALCOX010000043.1 GCA_022649925.1 Bifidobacteriaceae bacterium
GTTCTCAAGGATTCGCAGGCTCGCGTTGCTGCGGTGAAATCCGCGCAACTGTGGGAACTTTTGCGCTTCACGCTCCAGCAATCCGACAACACCTATGCCGAACTCTTCGGTCGCCTGGTGGCGCTCAGGACCGGCGCACAGAACTCTCCCGAGGGGGCAGTGAGCGCCGTCTTGAAGAGTCTCAAGGACAACGGCGTCAGCACGAAGGGACTGCACCTCAGCGACTGCTCTGGTCTGTCGGACAAGTCGAAGTTGACGGCCTCCGCCCTGATTCAAGTGCAGGAGAAATACATGAGTTCGCTCGACGCCTCGGCCCTCGAAGGAATGGGCGTCTCCGGTTTCTCAGGAACCGCGCTGGAACGTGCCTTCACGCCGAAGGTTCGCGGTCTCATCCGGCTCAAGACGGGCTCACTCTCCGAAGTGACCTCCATGACGGGCAATGTGGTCCGCACGAAGGGTGGGGTTGTGTTCTTCGCTGTGATCGTCAACAAGCCCGAAAACATGTGGTCCGCTCACGTCGCGGTGGACTCCTTCGTCAGTAAGCTCGCGGATCTGTAATGGTCTACTCCTCCCAGATGCGCGCGGCGGTCGGCGCTGTCCGTCACAGCTTTGACGCCTGTGGGTTGGGGCGGCAATCGGACATCTATGCACAACACGGACGGCACGACGTTGCGCCACGGGCACCTTTGGTCTTGGTGGCGTGTTCGGGGGGAAGGGACTCGCTGGCACTGGCCCATGTCGCGCACACGGTGGCGGGAATGTATGGGTTGCGCTGTGGTGCTGTGATTGTGGATCACCAGATGCAGGACGGATCCGGTGACGTGGCCCGGAAGGCCGCGACAACGGCGCAGAGCCTGGGACTCGCGCCGGTGGAGGTGCGGGTGGCGAACGTGTCGGCGGCACAGGTTCACAGAGTGGGAAGCGAGGCGGCGGCGCGTGAGGCGCGCTACACACAGTTGTGCGCAGCGGCCGCGGAGGTGGGCGCGGCTGCGGTGTTGGTCGCTCACACGCGCGACGATCAGGTAGAGACCGTACTTCTGGGGATGGTGCGAGGCTCCTCGTCGTCTGCGGTGGCCGGGATGCCCCGCACCTTCCGCAGGCAGGGCATCACCTTCCTGCGCCCCCTCCTGGATCTCACGCGAGACGACACCACCGCCATCTGTGAGCAGAACGGTATTTCATGGTGGGACGATCCGACCAACAGCCCCGCAGACGCTTCCTCTGACGCGCCGTTGCGCTCAAAGATTCGCAGTTTCGTCGTGCCTGAACTCGAGCGTGTTGTGGGGCCCGCCATAAAAGATCACATTGCGCTCATCGCTCACAGCGTTCGCGAGGACCAGGAATTGCTGGAAGAGATGGCACAGAAGGCTCTGACCGAGGTGACACTTACCGAGGAAGCAGAAATCGAGAGGCAAGGCGAAGACGCTTCGCACGAATGCGTGGCCCTGCGCCTGGGAGCACAGCGTTTGGCGGGGGTGCCTCGCCCAGTTCGTCTCCGAGTGATGAGGATTGCGGTGGAGCGGTGCGGCGCCCAGGCCACGAGGGCGCTTCTCGAACGGATTGACGCACTGGTGACGGATTGGCACGGACAGTCTGCTGTGAGGATATCCAGCAGATTATCAGTGAGGCGTCAGGGGCACGTCATTGAGCTGTGCCAAGATAGGACGCATGCAAATAGCTGATGTCCAGGACGATATTGACCGTGTGCTGTTGACGAAGGAGCAGATTGAGAAGAAGATAGCCGAGACTGCGGCCGTCATCGACCGTGATTACAAGGGGAAGAACGTTCTCCTCCTCGCAGTCCTCAAAGGGGCTGTCAACACGATCGTGGCGCTGTCCTCTCAATTGCATCTCAACGCGCAGATGGATTTTATGAGCCTTTCAAGTTATGGCGCTGGTTCCGAATCCAGCGGAAAGGTGACAATTCGACAGGATATGTCGGTTGATGTTCGCGGTCGGCATGTTCTCATCGTGGAAGATATCGTTGACTCAGGTCTAACTCTCTCGTGGCTGATGGATTTGCTCCGTCAACGTGGGGCTGCATCCGTCGAGGCGTTCGCACTGCTGAACAAGCCGGCCCGGAACACGGTCCACGTGGACGTGAAATATCCTGGATATGAGATTCCCGATGAATTCGTCGTCGGATTTGGGCTGGATTATGACGAAAAGTATCGGAACCTCGATTCCATCGCGGCTCTGAAACCGAAAGTGTACGAAGGAGATCAGTCATGAGTAACCCTCTTGGCCCGGGCAATGGCAGGCAGAATCCGCAGCAGGGACCCGGTCGTAACAATCCCTTCAATTTCCGTGGCAACAACGATCAGAACGGCGGCGACGGTCATCAGCAGCGCCCCTTCTGGCGCCAACCACTGGTGTGGATCATCATCCTGGCTCTTCTGGCCTTGATCGGCTTCCAGCTCTTCAGTTCTCGCGGCCCCAAGACCATCGATACCAAGGACGGCCTCGAGCTGCTGCAGCAGGACTCCTCCGTCAAGGTGAAGTCGGCGACCATCACCGAAAACAAGCAGGTGGTGGAGCTCAAGCTTAGCGGTGACTATCAAAAGACTGTCGACGGAAACGACGTCAACTACGGCAAGGACGTCCAGTTCTACTACGTCTTCGCTCAGGGCGCGCAGGTCGTCAACGCGGTCGAAAAGGCGTCGTCTCAGGACGGATACACCTACAATTCAGTGGTCCCAGAGACGTCGATGCTCACCTATCTCATCACGAGCATCCTGCCGTTCCTGCTCATCATGGGCATCTTCTGGTACGCCATGACGAAGTTGCAAGGTGGTGCAGGCGGGTTCCTCGGCATGGGAGGCAAGAAGAACGCGGGGCGCATTCCCGATTCGGAAGTGCCCAAGACGAAGTTTGCCGACGTCGCGGGTGAGGAAGCCGCTGTGCAGGAGGTCGCCGAGATCAAGGACTTCCTCCAAGATCCGACGAAGTACCGCAACATCGGTGCCCGCATTCCGCGTGGCGTGATGCTGTACGGCCCTCCAGGAACAGGTAAGACGCTGCTCGCGCGCGCCATCGCAGGCGAGGCTGGCGTGCCGTTCTATGCCATGGCCGGCTCCGACTTCGTGGAGATGTTCGTGGGCCTCGGCGCTTCCCGCGTCCGTGACCTCTTCGACGAGGCAAAGAAGAACGCCCCCGCCATCATCTTCATCGATGAGATCGACGCCGTCGGTCGGCGCCGTGGAACGGGCATGGGAGGCGGTCACGACGAGCGTGAGCAGACGCTCAACCAGCTGCTCGTCGAGATGGATGGCTTCGACAACGACACGAACCTCATCATCATCGCGGCAACTAACCGTCCCGACGTTCTCGATCCCGCTCTGTTGCGTCCTGGCCGCTTCGACCGACAGGTCGCGGTGGAGGCCCCTGATCTCGAAGGTCGCGAGGCGATCCTCAAGGTTCACGCCAAGGGCAAGCCGTTCGTCCCAGACGTCGATCTCCACATGATCGCGGTTCGCACGCCGGGCTTCACCGGTGCAGATCTAGCCAACGTCCTCAACGAGGCTGCGCTCCTGACTGCGCGCTCCAACGCTCAGCTGATCGACAACCGCGCCATCGACGAGGCCATCGACCGCGTCATGGCGGGTCCGCGCCGCCAATCGAAGGGCATGGCCCTCAACGAGCTGCGCAACACCGCGTATCACGAGGGTGGTCACGCGCTCGTCGCGGCGGCGCTCAACGACACTGACCCCGTTACGAAGGTGACGATTTTGCCGCGTGGTCGCGCACTTGGCTACACGGCCGTGATGCCGACGTCAGATCGCTATTCGCAATCTCGCAACCAATTGCTCGACCAGATGGCGTACGCCATGGGTGGACGCACGGCCGAGGAGATCGTCTTCCACGATCCCACCACCGGTGCCTCCAACGACATCGAGAAGGCTACCAAGATCGCTCGCACGATGGTTGTGGAATATGGCTTCTCGGACAAACTCGGCGCCATCAAGTGGGAGAGTGCGGAAGATGACCAGGGTGCCGGTATGGAGGCCCTTGCTCCTCACAAGTACTCGGACGAGGTCGCTCGCACGATCGACGACGAAGTACTCGACATGGTCGAGACCGCCCATACGGAAGCGTGGCAGATCCTCAACGACAATCGCGCCATCCTCGACCAGCTCGTGCGCGAGCTCCTCGAGAAGGAGACTCTCAACGAGAAGGAACTCGCCCGCATCTTCGCACCGGTGAAGAAGGCACCTCAACGTTCCGTGTGGCTGTCGAATCCTGATCGTCCGGTCAGCGACGTCCCGCCGGTCGAAATTCCTCACGAACTGAAGAAGTCCGCTGGAATTGAAGATGACGGCAACGGCGAGGGTAGCAATGCCTGAGAGCCAAGATTCCACGGAAACGAGTGAAGAGTACGGTCGCTACGACGCTGACGGTGTGCGCGAGGCGGTCAAGCTGTTCCTCAAGTCCATCGGGGAGGATCCGAATCGAACGGGGCTCCTCGAGACACCAGATCGCATTGCGCGCGCCTGCAAGGAGCTCTTTGCGGGCCTGCAGCAGGACCCAAAGGACGTTCTCGCCAAACAGTTTGACGTGGATACCGAGGAGATGGTGTTGGTGCGCGACATCGAGCTGTACTCGGTGTGCGAGCACCACCTGCTTCCCTTCCACGGCGTTGCACACGTGGGCTATATCCCGCGTCGCGGCAAGGTTGTGGGCCTGAGCAAGCTGGCTCGACTGGTGGAGGTCTACGCGCGTAGGCCCCAGGTTCAGGAGCGGCTCACTCAGCAAATCGCCGATGCGCTGATGGATACGATTGACGCCCGCGGCGTCATCGTGGTCACCGAGTGCGAACACCTGTGCATGTCGATGCGCGGCATCAAGAAATCCGAGGCTCGCACCGTCACCTCCGCTGTGCGCGGAGTGATGAGGAGCCCGGCGACAAGGTCCGAGGCCATGAGCCTGATCATCAACGGCAGACGGTAATTAATCGCGCAATTCGATGTGTGACATGTCGCGCGGCAAAGTCGCGAGGTAGAGGAGATGCATCAGCATGAACGCCGAACAGTTGCAAGCCCTCCGCAAGGCTCCGCACACTTTGGTAATGGGCATTCTCAACATCACCGAGGACTCGTTCTCTGACGGCGGTCTCTGGTTGGACGCCTCCGCTGCCGCTGAACACGGCCGCATCTTGGCGCGCGAGGGTGCCGACATCATCGACATCGGCGCCGAATCCACTCGCCCCGGGGCGGTGCGCGTCCCCGAAGACGTTGAGCGCAGCAGAATTGTGACGGCCGTCAGGAACCTGCGTGATCTCGACATCCCTCTCTCGATTGACACGACGCGCGCCAGCGTCGCAGAGGCGGCGCTTGACGAGGGTGCCGCCATCATCAACGACGTCTCGGGCGGCAGACTCGACCCGGCAATTCCCGCGCTCGTGGCACATCGCGAATGCCTGTACATAGTCCAGCATTGGCGCCAGTGGCTCACGGGTGGCAGCAACGGCGTCCACGACTCCAACTCCGCTGAATATGAGCATGGCGTCGTCACCGACGTCTACAGCGAGCTGATGCAGCAGGTGGAGGCGGTCCGTGCGGCGGGAGTTGCCCGCGAAAAAATCATCATCGATCCAGGTCTCGGGTTCTCCAAGCCGGGCGTCGATCTCAATCTCCCTCTCATGACGCATCTTGCGCGCTTCCAGGCGAGCGGCTACCCCGTTCTCATCGGGGCGTCACGCAAGCGCTTCATCACGGCGCTTCTCGAAAGCCAGGGCGGCCCGGGCATCACGAACGATCGCTTGGATGGTGTGACGGCTGCACTCTCCGCTCTGTGCGCGCTCAACGGCGCATGGGCCGTCAGGGTTCACAACGTCGCCGCGAGCAGGGACGCCATCACGGCTGGGCGCGCGTGGAGCGAGTGGTCGGAAAATACACCTGAGGAAGTGAACTGATGGATTCTATTACGCTTCGTGGCATCAGTGCTCAGGGAACGCACGGCGTTCTCGATTTCGAGCACGAGAAGCCACAGACCTTCAGCGTCGACGCACAACTCTTCGTCGATCTGAGCAAAGCTGGTGCCAGTGACGATCTCGCCGATACGGTCGACTACGGTCAGATTGCCGCGCGCATTGTCGGAATCATCAAGGGCCCCCACGTCGACCTCATCGAGGCCTTGGCGGCCCGCATCGCAGATTCCATCCTCCAGACTTCGGCCATTCGGCGCGTCATCGTGACGGTGCACAAGCCGCAAGCCCCCCTCAAGGTTCCTTTCGACGACGTCGCGGTGAGCATTGAGCGCTCGCGCGTTCGCAGTGAAGGGGAGGACGACACCACCACGAGTTCTGTGCCCGCTTCGAGGCGTGTCATCGTCGCCATGGGCGGCAATCTCGGCGATCCCACGACTGCGATGAGGTCCGCCGTCGTTGCGATGGATGGTATTCCAGGCAATCAGATCATGGGTATTTCTCCGCTGTATCGCACCACTGCCTGGGGGATGGCGGACGGTACTCCCGACTTTCTCAACGCTGTGGTGGAACTCACCACCACCATGGATCCCATGGAATTGCTCAAGGCATTGCAGATGATCGAGTCGGCACATGGTCGCAGCAGGGAGGTCCACTGGGGCTCACGTCCCCTCGACCTCGACATCATTGACTTCGATGCGATGGTGACCACGGACCCTCACCTCACGCTTCCGCATCCGCGCGCCTGGCAGCGTGCGTTCGTCTTGGCGCCCCTCGCGGATCTGCTCCCCGACTTCGTGCTCCCCGGTGAGCATGGGGGAGCGGTCTCCAAACTGCTGGAGGCCTGCCCGGACAGGGACGCGGTGAAGAGGGTTTCAGACAATTGGATTTTGGGTATCAACGGTTCCGAATCTGACGGGGAGGTTCAGGCATGAAGGCGCGTCGAACTCCGTGGCATTATTACGTTATTGCATTTCTCGCTGGTGGGATTGCGGGCGCGGGTCTCGCGCTTCTCAGCAGAAATTCGACGGTCACAGTTCTGGGGTCATCGTGGATCGTCCCCATCCTCTTGGGACTTTTGGGCGTTCTCGTTCTGGTGCTCGCCTGGACAGTTCACAAGTATGCGAAAGGGGAGTTGAAGGAGATCGATCCCCGTCGAGCCTTCAACACCTTGGTCATGGCGAAGTCTCTGGCAATTGCCGGAGCGGCGCTCATGGGCTGGTATCTCGGGCAGCTTTTCGTGGTGATTCCGCGTGGGGACTCACCCTACTATTCGGAAGTCATTCTCGAATGTGCGGTGTCGGCGGGCATCGCCTTCTTCGACCTCATTGCAGGCATTGTGGCGGAGTGGTGGTGCCAGCTGCCACCGAACGACGGCCCCGAGAATCCCCGCGTCAAGCAGCGCAAGAAGCTTCTCGACGACGCTGCCGGACAGGCGCACTCGGAGCGTTCCACCCGGCAGGCGAAACGTAAAAGAGCGCAAAAGCGGTAAGTGACACAAATCAATGACACAATAGAGGCATGAAGAACTTTAGATTTACGAAGCCTCGCGGTACTCAGAACGTGGCCCTCGTCGTTGAGGATGCTCAATCGGGTCAGCGTTTTACCAAAGTGTATTCCAGCGATGAGCTCTACCCGTTGCAGTCGGATCGCTATTACACGGATCTACCAAATCTGTTTATCGACGTTCTCGATCTCGTCGACGGAGAAGATCCCCTCGCTGAGGAACTCAGCGTTGAGGCTGAGGCGAAGAGGTCAAAGGTTGAGAGTTCTCCCTCCATCACTCTGCGAACATTGACGCGTCGCGCACAGCGTTCGGCCGCGGACGGGTCGGGCAATGCCCAGCGCTTCACGGACGCCAAAGACCTGTGGAACAAGATGGAGGCCCACGTTCTGGGCGCCGTCGTGAAACCGGGCAGTGAGCCCATCACGGATGTACGCAAGTCCAAGAACTGGAGAAAGAACCAGCCAGAGGCACAGGTGCGTGCAGACCCCCAGGCCTACTACGTCACCAACGTCTTCTCTCGTTCCAATCAGCAGAAGAACCCGATCGACGTTTATTGCGGCCTTACCTCCGTGTTCGACGCATTGTTGGAGGGGCTTGACGACCTCGCTGCGGCGGATCTGCTCGAGATGAAGATGGGCATCGCGGATAATCTGAATTTCCCCTCGTACCAGCAGGTTTCTAAGTCACTTGACGACTCGAATATGCTCGTGTTCCACAACGACGAGAGCCTCGCAGCGTGGATTCGCGAGGAGGCCAAGAAAAAGGAATACGTGTACTCGGGTACTCCGGCGGTGCTCCACCTCCCGAAGAGCGCGTCTACGCTACCGGGGGACGCGGCCGACCGGACCGCTCTCGATGCCTCCGACGGAGATACTCTGACCGCTTCAAACCTCGCCAATCGCATCGTGCCCAAGGTGTCCAAGGCAGCGAAGGCAACAAAAGCGACTAAGTTGACCACTGCGCCTGCGAAATCTCGGGGAAGTGCACCTCGTGGAGGCGCGCGGAAGCCCGCGAAGAAAACGAGTAAAGAGTAGGGCCTCGGGGTCTCAGGGGGGGGTCGCCGGTTCTGGGGTTCGGCCTGACCGCCGTCAGTCCTTCTTCGGCACGCGAATCATGGCCTCTTGCGTCATGGCCGCAACGAGCTGACCGTCTTGATAGACCTTGGCCTGGCACAGGCCGCGTCCCTGGCCCGCCACGGGGGAATCTTGGACGTAGAGGTGCCAGCGCGTGACGTCGATGTCGCCGTACCACCACATCGAATGATCGATGGTGGCGAAGGAGATTCCCGGAGTCATGAAGCTCAAGCCCGAGCGACGTAGCACTGGCTCCATCATGATCTGGTCGCAGCCGACGGCGAGGAGGGCACGGTTGAGGACGCGGGAAATTGTTCCAGGCTGTGTGGAGGCGTGCTCGGGAATGTCCGCGCGCATCCAGACCAACTGATGACCTGAGTCCGCAGCCGCGGATTCCTTGTCAGCTCCCAGCATGACTGTGTTCGTGACGTGGCGGATATCAAAAGGTGACTTGCTCGCGTAATAGTCCGCGAAGTCGGACTGCTCCGCGTAAGGCTCCATCAGCTGCTGTGCGCTGGTCAGTGTTTCGGGATCCGGCACGTCGCTGGGTGCGGGGTCGTGGAAATCGATCCCGGACTGTCCGTCCACCTGATAACTGGCGATCGCCGTGAGAATTGCGCCCTGCGATTGCGTGGCGTTGATGCGCCGGGCGGAAAAGGAGCGGCCGTCGCGCAACGTCTCCGTGTCGAATAAGACGTCCTGATGGATGTCTCCGGGCGCGATGAAATATCCATGAATTGAGTGGGGGAGCCTATCGTCAGGAACGCTCGCCGCCCCAGCCATCAACGACTGCGCGATGACCTGGCCCCCATACACGCGCCCCGTGGGGAAGTAGAGGCTCTCGCCGGTGACGAACGTGTGCCCGTCGTGATGACTGGGCTCTTCAAGTCCGAGGACGTGCACAAGGTGGTCGATGGGTGCCGGTGAGTCTGACATGTTCCTTCTTTCGCACTAAGTTCCACGCGAAATCTTAGTGGAAGCGGGTGTCTCGCATAATGCAGGCGTGTGCCGCGTTCGCACTCAGCATGATGACGCCAGATGTCGCGGCGGTGTGGCCCCAGTTCAACGAAGGGGACCCGCTCCTGCTGGAGGGATCCCCTTTTTCGTGGGTTGTGTGTGGGCCGCAAGCTGCGAGCCGTGGGCTGCGGGCCTTTTATTGCCTGGTGAGCTTCCTGTGCAGGCGGTGAGGCTTGGAGGCCTCTTCGCCCAGACGCTGAACCTTGTTCTCCTGGTAGGCGGCGAAGTTGCCTTCGAACCAATACCAATTGGCGGGATTCTCGTCAGTACCCTCCCACGCGAGGATATGCGTGGCAATGCGGTCGAGGAACCAGCGGTCGTGGGAAATGACCACGGCACAGCCGGGGAACTCGAGCAGCGCATTCTCAAGGCTCTCGAGCGTCTCGACGTCCAAATCGTTGGTGGGCTCATCGAGAAGCAGAAGGTTGCCGCCCTGCTTCAACGTCAAGGCGAGGTTCAAACGATTGCGCTCGCCGCCGGAGAGCACGCCAGCGGGTTTCTGCTGATCGGAACCTTTGAAGCCGAAACTGGCCACATAGGCGCGTGTTGGGACCTCGACGCCGCCAACCTCCATGAAATCGAGACCGTCCGAAACGACCTCCCATAAGGTCTTGTCGGGATCAATGCCTTCGCGGTTCTGATCAACGTAGGAAATCTTGACGGTGTCACCGATCTCAAGTTCGCCCGAAGTCAACGGCTCCAAGCCCACGATGGTCTTGAAGAGTGTGGACTTACCCACGCCGTTGGGGCCGATGACGCCCACGATGCCGTTGCGCGGCAACGTGAAGCTCAGGTCGTCGATGAGGACGCGCTCGCCGAAGGCCTTGTGCAGGTGCTCGGCCTCCAAAACCTTGGAACCCAGGCGGGGCCCCGGAGGAATCTGAACCTCAGAGAAGTCGAGCTTCTTGGAGTTGCGCGCCTCCTGCTCCATCTGCTCGTACCGTTCCAGTCGCGCCTTGTTCTTGGCCTGTCGCGCCTTGGGGGAGCTCTTGACCCAGTCGAGCTCCGAGGTCAGTCGCTTGGCGAGCTTGGCATCCTTAGCGCCCTGGACTTCGAGTCGCTTCGCCTTGGTCTCCAGATATGTGGAGTAGTTGCCCTGATAGGGGTAGAGGTGGCCGCGGTCGACCTCGCAGATCCACTCCGCCACGTTGTCGAGGAAGTAACGATCGTGGGTGACGGCGAGGACTGCGCCCTTGTAGGTGTGCAGGAAGTTCTCGAGCCAGAGGATGGACTCGGCGTCCAAGTGGTTGGTGGGCTCGTCGAGAAGCAGCAAGTCGGGTGCCTCGAGCAGTAGCTTGCACAGTGCCACGCGGCGTCGCTCGCCACCAGAGAGAACAGATACGGGGGTGTCGGGGTCGGGGCACTGCAGGGCGTCCATCGCCTGCTGCAGCTGGTTGTCGAGATCCCAAGCGTTGGCGGCGTCGATCTCCGTCTGCAACTTGCCCATTTCTTCCATGAGCGCGTCGTAGTCGGCGTCCGGGTTCGCCATCTCTTCGCCGATCTGATTGAAACGATCGAGCTTAGATTTCAAGCCTCCCACGGCCTGCTCGATGTTGCCCATCACGGTGGTGGTCTCGTCCAGCGGCGGTTCCTGTTGAAGGATTCCCACCGAGAAACCGGGTGTGAGTTTCGCCTCGCCGTTGGAAACGGTGTCCAAACCCGCCATGATCTTGAGCAGGGTTGATTTCCCCATGCCGTTGGGGCCCACGACGCCGATCTTTGCGCCGGGCAGGAAGCTCAGCGTGACATCGTCGAGGATGACGCGCTCGCCGAACGCCTTCCGCGCTTTGTACATTTGATAGATGAATTCAGCCATAGTCTCCATTGTGCCCGAAGCTTGAGACCTGTGCCCGTGGGTTTCGCCGGGCGCTTTGGTTTTGATGTCCGGCGGGGTTTTGGCGGCCGCGAGGCGATTTTTGTGAACTCTGGCGGTGAGAGCCGAGCGAGTGAGCGTTCACAAGGGGTGCTTGATCGTTCTATTTCTTGAGGCCCGGCTTTTGGAGTTCACAAAAATCGGGTTTAGAAGCTCTTGGGTGTGGATCACTGCGGTTGTGATGTGGGTTGCGAGTCTTGAACGAGCGTCGTGGAGTAGGTGGTGGACGAGACCATATAGCGCACATAGGCTCGGGTGGCCTTCCAGATGTATCTGGTGGCGAGCTTGATGAGCGGGAAGGTCGCGATGCCTCCCACTAGGAGGAGCAGACCGAGGCCGAGCTCCGGCCAACTGAAGACTTGTGCGCCCACTGCCGTCACCCCGAGGTAGACGAAGGGACTGATCACGAAGGCGAGGTCGACGATCCACAGAGAGATGACGATCGCTATGACGGTGGCACCGACCGCCGAGAAGATGAACAGGTTGAGAATGATACTGCCGAAGACGGCGTAGGGGTTGATTTTCGTTTTCATGATGGTTCGATCCTCCATGAGATCGGTGATGGTTATTCCGTACAGCTGTGCGAGGTCTTCAAGTGCGGTGAGGGGTGGCGTGTGCGCGCCACTTTCCCACCTGGTAACCGTTTGACGGGTGACGAAGAGTTCGGCGGCGATCTCCGCCTGAGTCAGGCCGTGGTCCGACCGTACTTGGCGGAGGCGTTCGGAAAGGTGGAAGTCGCTCTTCGGGGTTGGGGTCGCCGTGGCAGATGGTGTGGTGGTGTCGGTGCTCGTATGCATGGTTTCAGTATGGGGGATGGGAGCGCTTGGCGACGCGAGAAACGCGGAAATCGGAGGCAATTTATCTGTTGCATTGTGTATGCAAAGCGTAATTCCAACGTTGTGGGAGATTGTCTCGAAATATGACCATATAAATGGACGCCGAGAGTGTGGTGCTCATACTTGCAGTGAATTCCGATTGCCAAACGGCATTCGGCACTGGAGGCAGACATGAAGTGGGATGCGCAACTTTACGATTCTCACCACGGGTTCGTGGCCGAATACGGCAAGGGGCTGGTGAACTTCGTTCCCGCTCAGGCTCGGACTGTGCTGGACCTCGGGTGCGGCACCGGTGCTTTGACCGAGAAGTTAGCCAACGGGATTCCGGGGCGTCACGTGCTGGGTGTTGACAGTTCTGCAGAAATGATCGAGGCGGCTCGACAGGAACATCCAGGGCTGCACTTCGAGCTGGCCGATGCACTCAACCTGGACTTCGACCACGAGTGGGATGTGGTCTTTTCAAATGCGGTGTTCCACTGGGTTCCCGATCACGTGAAGTTGCTGCACAGTGTCCACCACGCGCTTGTCGGTGGAGGCAGAGGTCTTTTAATTTGTGAATTCGGGGCTCATGGGAATATTGCGACAATCGAGGCGGCTCTCGATGAGGCATTGCTGCGTGAAACGGGGGTCACGCGCCCGCGGCGTTTCAATTTCCCGACCGCGGCGACGTTCTCGGCGGAGCTGGAGGAGTGTGACTTCCGAGTGGATGATGTGCGCGAGTACGACCGTCCCACTCCGCTGTCTGGAGGATGGGACGGATTACGGGAGTGGGTTCTTCAATTCTGTGAGTCGGACTTTGAGACTCTGACGTCCGGGCAACGTGAGGCGGTGGTTCATTCGGTCGAAGAGCGAGTCAAGGCGGATCTCTGGGACGAACGCAAGGGACAATGGGTCGCCGACTATCGCCGTCTTCGTGCCCTTGCTGCGGCTGTGTAATAGTGGTCCGGGCGGAGCGTGGGACTCACGCCTGGGAGCGAAGGGGCGCGTTGGTGTCCCGCCCGGGGCCCGAGGGCGATTTTTGTGAACTCGTCCGCGCGCACTCGACGCTGGTACCGTTCACAATCGCCACTTGAACGATCTAACCCGGGTTGATGCTTCGAACGAGTTCACAAAAATCGGCTCCGTTCGCTTTGAACCGGTGCCGTGGAGGTTATGAATCTCAGATATGCACCATACTGCTCAGGCCGTAGCCTGAAAACATGAGCAAAAAGGTGCGGGCTCTCGTTCTCGTTATCGGTGCTGCAATCGTCATCGCAGCGCTCTTTGTTGCCGTGGCGTGGCTCAAAGGCAACGGTCTCGGTGGCAGAGCCCCCGAGAATACAGTTTCAAGTACCTCGAAAGTCGCATCCTCGGTCACCCCCATGAAGCCAAAACTCAAGAGCAGCGTGGACGCAAACAAAAATGGCACGGACGATTACACAGATTTCGTTGCGGGCGCTCGCATCGTCGCAAGGCAACATCCAACCTACGACGACGGCTATTACCAAGGTGGATATCCGCCGGCAGGGCGTGGTGCGTGCACCGATCTCATCGTCGAAGCCTTCAAAAACGCAGGCTACGACCTCAAAGCGATGGTCGATGCCGATATAGCTGCCCATCCCGCTGAATACCCCAGCGTCACCAAGGCCGATCCCAATATCGATTACCGCCGAACCGGCACGCTCAATCAATTTTTCAAGCTTCATGCCCTTGCTCTCACAACAAATGTCAAGGATACGAAGCAATGGCAGCAGGGCGACATTGTGGTCTTCGAGACCACCCGTCACATCGGGATGGTGGGAGACACCCGCGACACCCAAGGCATTGCGTACTTCATCCACAACAACCATCAATCGGGCCCCTTCGAAGAGGACTTCCTCGCACACACGAAGCTGAAGATCACGGGGCATTATCGCTTCGACGCCTCGAAGATGCCCGCCAGCGTTATCAAGAAATCTCGCTCATAGCTGCGTCCGGGTTTCCAGAGAGAATACTTGTTAGGGAAAATGAACTGGGGAGAGACTCATGACGCAAGTGTTCTTCGTTCTGTCGATGGTGGCCGTGGTAGTGCTTGCCTCGATCGTCCATCGCCATCTGCCAAAGGTGCCGCTGCCGATCGTTCTCATCGTGTTCGGCGTGTGCCTTGCTCTGTTCCCCATGTTCTGGGACTTCTCCTTTGACCCCAGTCTCTTCATCTTCGCTGTGATTGCGCCGCTGCTCTATCACGAATCCCAAACCGCCTCACGCTACTGGATCGGCCGCGGCGCGCGCAACATCATCTCGCTGGCAATCCTGCTCGTCGCCGTCACGGTGGTCGCTGTGGGAGCGCTGCTGCACGTTCTTTTCCCCGTCATTCCGCTAGCGCTGGCGATGACCGTCTGCGCGATCGTCACGCCAACCGACGCCTCCGCAGTGGGCGCGCTCGTTCCTAAAAATGACGAGTTCAAAATCCCGCTCATCATTCTCCAAAATGAGTCTTTGTTCAATGACGCAACCGGCATCGTCGCCTTTGAACTCTCTCTGGCCGCCTTCCTCACCGGGGAATTCTCCGTGGAGCACGCCGTCGGCGACTTCCTGCTGACGTTTGTCGGAGGTCTCGTCCTCGGAGTTCTTCTGGGCTTTGTCATCCGCGGTCTCATGCACCTGCTCATGGAGTTCCACGACGACACGGCGTTCATCATGGTGGTGGCCGAGCTCGCCATTCCATTCATCGTGTACTTCGCCGGCGAAGAGCTGGGCGTTTCCGGGATTCTTGCCGTCGTGGCGGCCGGTCTGGTGCAGGGTGCGGAACGCGCCGATCTCGGACTGTCTTCGAGTCGGATGCAGCTGGTGCGCGGTAACGTGTGGGAGATTGTGGAGGAGGTGCTCTCTGGGATCGTCTTCGTGCTGCTCGGCGTGAGTCTACCCGAGGTGATTCAGGAGATCGACTCGACGTATCACAACCTCGTGTGGGTACTAGTGCTTGCGGGCGTGGTGCTCTACGCGGCGAAGTTCGTGCTGCGGCTCGTCTGGTCGCGCTACCTGGTGTGGATGCACACGAAGAGCACGCACCGTTGGCTCGATTCCCTCATGATGGCCTTCAGCGGTGTCAGCGGCACGATTTCACTCTCGCTGGCGCTGATGCTCCCGACGCAGGTGAACGGTCAGCCGTTTGTGTACCGCCCGATGCTCGTGTTCGTGGCGACCGTGGTCATTCTCATCAGCATCATTCTGCCGGTTTTTGCCTTGCCGCGCATCGTGGGATCAGGTGAGCAGGAGAAGACAAAGGCCGATTATCGCGAATGGACCCGCCGCATGATCGTGGAAGGCATCAAGGCAGTGCGCGACGACTCCGAGCATCCTTCGGAGGCGGGGATCGTCGTTTCGACGTTGGGGGAGCAGCTGGTGGAGGGAAAGTTGCGTCATCCCAAGCGTGAGAGGAGAATCCTGCTCGCCGCCAACGAAGCCGAACTGGCGGCGGTGCGCGTATTGCACGAGCGGGGTGAAATCTCCGACAAGGACCTTGCGCAGTACACGAGGTTCCTCGAGATCAGTATCTTCTCGTTTGATAACAGTCTGTGGAAGAACGTCCTGTTGAGGATTCGCTTCGGTCTGCACACGTCGCGCCACTCAGAGATGACAGAGGGGGAGAACATGCTCTACGTCTCGCCGGTCGTGGCGGAGCAGATTTACTGGCGGCGTGCGTTCGACTTGCGCGGGCAGAATATCTGCGTCCCGGAATCGGTGGGCTACGAAGCGGTGATGGACGTGCTCGACCCACGGAAGTGGCCCGATTCCAAGCGTGAATTGCACGCGGTCAAGCAATTCTATTCGGAACGACACCGCAGGCTTGCACTCCCTGAACCGCGGCGCGAGATCATTTATCAGATGTTCCTCACCGCGTTCCACGCCGAATACGAGTTCTTCCAAGGTGCGCTGACAGAGGGGAAGATTCCGCCGGAAATCGCGGGCAAGCTTCAGGAACGCATCGTCTACGACGAAATGGCGTACCTTCGCAACTACGACACCATCACCGATCGCGTGACTCCTGAGTAAGGATGCTTTTGCATGAGCATGACTCCTGAGTAGGCGTGCTCATGCGCGACACTGCGAATTGCGCTTCAGTGCTGTGCGCTGCCGCAGAATCCGGGTGTGTCGTTTCTCGATGCCATGCGCTTTAATTGACAGTCGAATTGCTGCTGCAATGAGCTGACCGAACGAGGAACATGCGCGTGCATGGACGCATACAGGCACTGTTATGGAACTCGACACAACAAGAGCAAATGGAGAGATGTCACTGTCGAAGTGAGCCCACACCTCTAGCGACCAGGACGGTCGCGCACCTTGTTTGAACTGTTCGAACCGATGATTGAGAGAATTTCGTGCACCGTTTATCGCAACCACTTTCCGGCGCCATGCCCGAACACTGGCGCAAGAACATCAACCTTTTCCTTGCCAGCCAGTTTCTGACTGGTATCACTTCGATGGTGGTGCAGTACTCCATCATCTGGTATCTGACGCAAAAGACGAATTCCGCCACGGTTCTCAGCGTGGCAACCCTGCTGGGCATGATACCGATGGTGCTCCTCGGACCGTTCATCGGTGGCTTTGTCGACCGACGCAACAAGAAGATGCTGCTCATCGTTCCCGATGTGGTGGCGGCGGGCGTAGCCGTTGTTCTTTCCGTCGTGGGGAGTTTGTCCGGTAGTTTTCCGCTGTGGCTGGTTTTCGTGTCACTGTTTATTAGGTCGGTCGCGCAGACCTTCCAGATGCCGACCGTGCAGTCGATCATTCCCTCGATGGTTCCTGCAAAGGAAATCACGCGGATCAACGGGCAGCTCGGCATGGTGCAGTCGGCCAACTTCATCGTGGCGCCGGCGCTGGGAGCGTTTCTCTACTCGTTCATTCCGATCAATTTTCTTCTACTCACGGACGTCCTTGGCGCGGTGGTGGGCATTCTCATGCTCATGTTGATCGTCATTCCCGAGTCGAAGGCCGCCCATGAGGCGAGCGGGAAGACTCACGTCCTCGCAGACGCGAAGTTCGGCTTCGCGCGCCTGATGAGCAACAAGGGCATCTGGTATGTGACCTTGATCGGAACCGTCTTCATGTTCCTGTTCATGCCGGCAGTCAGCATGTATCCACTCATGACGATGGGTTACTTCCACGGCACCGTGTTCCAAGCCGGTGTGGTCGAGGTGATCTACTCAGCGGGAATGCTCGTCGGTGGCGCGTTCGTCGGCATCTTCGGTAAATGGAGAAACCGCATGCCGCTGGTTCTGTTTTCCTTCTTTGGAGTGGGCATCACTTATGGAATTTCGGGATTCCTTACCGGCGACTTCAATGGCTTCATCGCCTTTGTCGTGCTCAACGCTATTGGCGGAGCGGTTTCGTCGCTGTTCAATATCCTGTACATGGCGGTGGTGCAACAGTCGTATCCGCCGGAGGAACTGGGGCGCGTGATGTCGGTGATGAACGCCTTCATGAGTGCTGCCGGA
>JALCOX010000044.1 GCA_022649925.1 Bifidobacteriaceae bacterium
CACAAAACAACACTCTTGAGTTCTCAAACCACCACACCACACACACCAGAACCACTCCAAAAGAAGCAACCCCACCATGCAGGCAGCAAGAAAGAACTATACGCAAACACACCACCCAACGCAAACCGTGAGCGGAATACGGCGTGTCGAAACCCCAAAAACGACCCGTCAGCCATTGAAAACACAAGGAAGAGGTCCACGACACGGCTAGACTGAAGGCATGAAGAAAATAGCAGTTCTCACAGGCGCAGGTATCTCAACTTCGGCAGGAATCCCAGATTTTCGTGGTCCAGACGGCGTGTGGACCAAACATCCGGACCAAATGAGCGTGTACGACATCGATCAATTCATGGGCAATAAAGAGGCGCGGGAGTACTCATGGCGATGGCAGAAGGAGTCGCCGGTATGGAACGCGCACCCGGGTGTCGCACACAAGGCCCTCGTGGACCTGGAGAACGCAGGGCTCCTGACGCTCCTCGCCACCCAGAACTTCGACGCCCTCCATGAGAAGGCTGGCAATTCCCCTGACCTCATCGTCAATCTCCACGGGACAATCGGCACCAGCCACTGCATGCGCTGTGGCAAACAATACGAGACCTCTGACATCATGGCCCGGCTCGATGAGGAACCAGACCCACGGTGCCACCGCACCTACCCGGCCAACGGCGAGATCGCTCCGCGTGAATGCGGCGGCATCCTCAAGACCGACGTCGTGTACTTCGGGGAGGCCCTGCCCGACGGCGCCATGGAAAAGAGTATGCACCTGGCCACGCAGGCCGACGAGTTCTGGGTCATCGGCTCCACACTCGAGGTTTTCCCTGCGGCCTCTTTGGTACCCGTGGCGGCTCAAGCGGGCGTTCCCATCACCATCATGAACATGGGCCACACGCAATATGACTCCATCGCCACCCGGCTCATCTCCGACCCAATTCAGGACGCGCTGCCGAAGTTGGTGCGCGAGACAATCGCAGGGAAGTGAGAATAAAGGCCCTCAGTAAATCTGCTTCGGCTGATATCCCACGTGCCGCAGGCTGTCGAGAATCTGCGCAATGTGATCGGGGCCATTCGTCTCGACCGTGACTTCCAGCAGCACTGCATTGGTATAGTGCGAGCTCGCCTTGAACTGGTCGTGGTTGAGCTCGATGACGTTCGCCCGAGCGTCGGCAAGCAGCTGCGCGATGCGCACGAGCTGACCCGGCGTATCAGGCAACTCCACGCTGAACTGCATGATGCGTCCGCGCGAGATCATGCCCCTCTGAATCACAGCACCGATGGTTACCGTGTCGATATTGCCTCCGGACACCACGGGAACGATCACGTGGTCACCCTCAGCGGAGCGGAATACTTCGGACTTGGCGCGCAACTGCTCCAACGCCGCGAGCGAGACCGCACCGGCGGCCTCCACCACGAGCTTGTGCTTCTCCAGCATGGTGAGGATCATCTCGGAGATCTCTTGCTCACTCACCTGCACCAAATCGTCCAAATACTTATCGAGCAACGCAAAGGTGAGATCGCCGGGCACCTTGACAGCAACGCCCTCTGCGGAGGTGTGCACCGCGTCCGCTGGGACGACGTGACCGGCGGCCAGCGAGTCGCGCCATGCGGGCGAACCCTCCGGAGTGGCGCCGATGACGCGAACATTGGGTGCGAAGGTTTTGATCGCGAGCGCGATGCCCGCGCCCAGGCCGCCGCCGCCAAGGGGAACAACTACATCGGTGACGTTGGGAACGTCCTTGAGGATCTCGAGACCTATAGTGCCCTGACCGACCAAAACCTCGTAGTCGTTGAAGGGGTGAACGAGCGTCATACCCTCCTCGTCGGCGAGCTTCTGCGCGTAGGCGGAACTCTCGTCGAAGACCTCACCCTCGAGCACCACGTCAGCGCCGTACGCCTTGGTGGCATCCACCTTGAGCGGCGGGGTGATCTTCGGCATGACGATGGTCGCCTTGGCCTTGCGCTCACGCGCCGCGTAGGCGACGCCCTGCGCGTGGTTGCCGGCAGAGGCGGTGACGATTCCCTTGGCAACTTCCTCATCGGTGAGAGAAGCGATCTTGTTGTAGGCGCCACGAATCTTGAAGGAGCCGGTCACCTGGAGGTTCTCCGGCTTGATGATGACCTCTTCACCGATGAGATCACTCAGGACCTTGGAGGGGACGGGCGTGGTGTGATGCACCGTTCCTTCAAGTCGAGCGGCCGCCTGCTGGAGTTCGGCGGCGTGGTCGCGGTTCAAATCCGCATCTAATTTCTGTTGTGACGTCATTTTTTAGATTGTAGTGCGCTTTACGCCAGGAATAACCCAAAAAGCCCTGCGATGAGACTGAATATCAGCATTCCGCCGGTGTGTAACAGCGCGAAGCCGTAGTGACCCACCTGAATCTGGCGGAATCCTTCGACGCTGGCGGTAGAGAAGGTGGAGTACCCACCGAGGAATCCGGTCCCCAAAATGAGCTTGACTGCCACCGCGACATCCGAGCCGACGCGAGCCGCCACGATGCCGGTGAGAAGGCCGAGGAGGAAGCAGGCGGTCACGTTGACCACGATGGTTCCGAGGGGGAACTTGAGATGATTGCGTTTGTTGATGGCGGAATCGACGAGGAAACGACAGACCGCGCCGAGCCCACCGCACACTACGAGGAGAAGAAAGGAGAAGATGGAGTTCATCGTGCACCACCCTCCTTCCTTTCGGAGGTGGGGCTGGGCTCGGAAGCGGAGCCGGGCTCGGGGCCGGGCTCGGAAACAGACTTTTCGAGGTTGCCCGGATCGTTCAGTGCATCGGGGGCGTCGAGATCTGCGGCCCCAAAGTCTTCCGACAGGGCGGGGAGATGATGCGCCCGCGCATATCTGTCAGCGCGGCTGTTGGCAATCCTGTTCGCAGCCACGACACCAAGGCCCGCAAGCGCCACGCCACACACCACGCTCACGACTGCGTACGCCACCGCCAGCCAGATCTGATGACCTTCAAAGCGAGTGTCAACTTCGAGAATGAACGTCCCGTACGTGGTGAAACCGCCCATAATGCCCGTGCCCGCAAAGAGGCGGAAGAGCTTGCGGCCACCTTCATCCTTGCCTGTAATCGACAGATATTCCAGCAGAAGACCCAAAATAAATGCGCCGCAGAGGTTAACGATAAAGGTAACGTATGGCCAAGCGGTATCCGTCGGCTGCAAAAAACTAAACGCCGCACGAATCGAGGTGCCAAGGACCCCGCCGATGAAAACGCAGCCAACAGGCGCGAACCTGTTGCGAGAATTATCTGTATTCATAGTGTTCATGGGACTCCTTATCCCGGTAATGAGGGCGCAGACGCACCTCTCCTACGGAATAGGAACTATCAGCAGTATCGCGGTTCGGATTTACATCTCGAGAAACGTGAATCCCGGCGAGTCCCATCGCCACAAATAAAATACCACTTCCCTCTGCGTTCGCTGTGTTCTTAATGCTGTTTAGGGGCTGAAATAGTCGAATATTGGTCCCAAAACGACATTAAGAACACAGCGAACGAGAGTGGGGGGGAGGGAGGGGAGAAGGAGAAAATGCTAGTCGGTGAGCGAGTGAACCTCGATGATGTGGTCACGCTGCGGACCGGTGCCAATAGCGGAAATGCGGCAGCCCGAGATCTCCTCGAGCCGATGCACGTAGTTCTGCGTGGCCTGGGGCAACTCGTCGAAGCTGTGAACAGTAGAGATGTCTTCCTTCCAACCCGGCATCTGCTCATAGACAGGAGTGGCGGAAGTGAACTCGGACTGGTCCACAGGCATCTCGCTCACGCGCTGAGTTTGCCCATCTGTTGTGGTCACGTCGTAAGCGACGCACACGGGGATGGAGTCGAGACCGGTGAGCACATCGAGTTTAGTGAGGACGAAATCCGTGAGACCGTTGACCTGAGTGGCATAGCGCGCCACCACGGCGTCGAACCAGCCACAGCGGCGCGGGCGTCCCGTGGTCACTCCGAACTCGTGGCCCTGCTGGCGCAACCATTCACCCGACTCGTCGAAGAGTTCCGTGGGGAAGGGGCCCTCGCCCACGCGGGTGGTGTACGCCTTGACAACTCCGATGACGCGGCTGATCTTGGTTGGGCCCACGCCCGTTCCGGTGCAAGCGCCGCCCGCCGTGGGGTTGGAGGAGGTGACAAAGGGATAGGTGCCGTGATCGATGTCGAGCATGGTGGCCTGGCCACCTTCAAAGAGGACCGTCTTGCCAGCGTCGAGCGCCTGATTCAGCACCAGGGACGTGTTGGCGACGTAAGGTTTCAACTTTTCGCCGTACTTGAGGAGATCCTCGACCGTTTCATCGATGTCGATTTCGCGGCGGTTGTACAGCTTGACGAGCATCTGATTCTTCTGGTGCAGGCTCGCCTCCACCTTGTTGCGCAGGTGTTCGGCGTTGAACAGATCGTGGATGCGAATACCGACGCGGTTGATTTTGTCGGCGTAAGCGGGGCCGATGCCACGGCCGGTGGTGCCGATCTTGTGCTTGCCGAGGAAGCGTTCGGTCACCTTGTCGAGTGTGCGGTGGTAGGGCGCGATCACGTGCGCCTCAGAGGAAACCAGCAGTTTGGAGCAGTCAACACCTCGGGATTCAAGGCCCTCGATTTCCTGGAACAGCACCTCAGGATCGACGACGACACCGTTGCCGATGACGGGGGTCACGTGTGGATTGATGATGCCTGAGGGAAGCAGATGCAGCGCATACGATTCATTACCAACGACCACAGTATGACCTGCGTTGTTGCCGCCGTTGAAGCGGGCGACATAGTCAACCTTGGTCCCAATCAGGTCGGTTGCTTTGCCTTTTCCCTCGTCTCCCCATTGGGCACCGATAAGAATAATTCCTGGCATGAGGCCTCCCAGCTTTGATTCCCTCACAAAGTCAGCGGCTTCGACCGAACACTACTGGCCGTATGTGCCCGGGCCTCTGACTTCAAAAGGGTACGTCACCGGGTGAACAGAGAGGTTACGTCTGTGCCCTGCAGCAAATTAGCGCAGCGCCTTGCCGGCGGATCCCAACCGCACGCAGGCCTCCACCACGCGGGCCGACATTCCCTCTTCGGCGGCTTTGCCCCACGACCGCGGGTCGTAGAACTTCTTGTCGCCCACCTCGCCGTCGACCTTGAGCACCTTGTCGTAATTGCTGAACATGTGCGCGGCGACCGGACGCGAAAAGGCGTACTGGGTGTCGGTGTCGATGTTCATCTTGATCACGCCGTGGGAAACTGCCTCTGCAATCTCCTCCGGGCGAGAACCCGACCCACCGTGGAAGACCAGGTCAAAGGGCTTTTGCACGCCGACCTCGGCCCCCACCTCGCGCTGAATCTGGCCCAGCAGATCCGGACGCAGCTTCACCATACCGGGCTTGTACGCACCGTGTACGTTACCGAAGGTGAAGGCGGCCATGTAGCGGCCCTTCTCCCCCAGTCCCAGTGCCTCGTAAACCTTCATGGCATCGGCGGGCGTGGAGTAAAGCTTCTCGTCGATCTTGGCGCTGTGACCATCTTCCTCGCCACCGACGGCACCAATCTCGATCTCAAGAATTGTGTGAGCCTTGCGTGAGAGCTCCAAGAGCTCCTGCGCAATGCGAAGGTTTTTCTGCAGCGGCACCGTCGAACCGTCCCACATGTGCGACTGGAACATCGGCTCCTTACCGGACGCCACCTCCTCTATCTCCAACGCGAGCAGAGGGCGAACCCACTCGTCGAGATACTGCTCAGCGCAGTGGTCGGTATGCAGTGCGACGGTGATATTTGGGTACTCCTTGGCGACCTCATGCGCGTAGGCCGCGAGCGCACGCGAACCGACGACGCGATCGTGAAGCGCCTGGCCTGACAGATAAGCCGCTCCGCCGACGGACACCTGAATGATGCCGTCCGATTGAGCTTGGTCGAATCCAGCGAGCGCGGCGTTGAGCGTCTGCGAGCTGGTGACGTTGATAGCGGGATAGGCATAGCCGCCTTCTTTTGCAGCGTCGAGCATCTGCGCGTAACGTTCCTGAGTCGCGATAGTCATGGTTCCATTATCCATTAATTGCGCGGAATCCGCTTATTTCTGCGGCGTGAGTAACCGTGAGGTTCGTCACAAGAACGTCATACTCGCCGGCTCAGCGATAGAAGTAGCCCGTCACCTGCGACGAGGGCGCAACTTTCGTAACCTTCAACAGGGCCGTCTGTGCGCCGTTGACTTTCGACGTCGTGGTCGACAGCGTCCCGCTCACCGTTACCCATGAGTTTTCACCGAGCGAGCGCGCTGAACTCGTCGCGAGCTGCGAGGTGAGGCCGAAGGCGGAGATGTCTTCGATGCAGCAGGTCATGAGCGGGCGCGCGACCACGAACTGGTTTGCAGCGAGCATGGTGGGGATGCGGTGCACGAATCCGGTCAGTGTGAGCTTATACTCCTTGAAGCGCGTGGGCTGAGTCTGTAATAGGTCGTACCACGCGCCAAAGTTGTCCTGAGAAACCGTGATGGTTTTGGCCGACACGTCCACGCCGGGAATTTCTTGAGAGGCCATCTTTTCCGCCGCTGCGACGTCGATCACCGCTCCGGAATCGCTGACAAAATGCACTTGGAGAGGCTGATTTCCGCCGAACTTGTCAAAGCTGGAACCGCTCATCATGGAGTGGGGAACGAGAATGAGCAGCGCGGGCAGAAGGACCACCAGGCACTTCGTGACGATTCCGGACGCGCGCAGGCGCGGCTTGCGCACTACGAGATCGATGCCCCAGATGGCAAAGAAACCCACCAGAACGAAGAGGCACCATTGCATGCGCGGAGTTACGAAGCGAAGGTACTGGCCCGAGATCAGCAAGTAGACCAGGCCCGCCGCACAGAACGTCACCGCAGTGGCCTCGAATTTCCAGAGACCGGAATCCGGGGATTGTGGTCTCTCGTGCGTCCTGAGAATGCCGTTGACCTCGAGAGAGACGCCGCTCGATACCGCGCTCACGCCACCACCCCCATCCATGACAGCAGGTAGGTTCCCACACCCGCAACGACGAAGGTCGTCGCTCCAATCCGCGCGACGAATCCCTTCGCGAAGTGGGCCGAGAGCATGAGGACGTTCTTGATATCGAACATGGGGCCGAAGACGAGGAAGCTCAGAACGCTGGATGTGGGCATCTGATCGGCGAAAATGCGGCCGATGACTGCGTCGGACGAGGAGCACAGGGAGAGCATGAAGGCGGCCACCATCATGACGACAATGCCTGCGATGCTGCTCAACCCCGAGAAATTGACGAGGTTGTAAGCAGAGTTGATGTTCTTAAATATTGAGGCGAGCGCAATTCCGACCACAAGATAACGCGCAATGTCGAAGAAGTCAGATCGCGCGTGAGCGATGCATTCCAAGAGGCGGGTCCGCAGAGGTGCGGACGGATCGTAGAGTGGCTCAGCACTGGCCGTCTCATGCGCCGCACCAGAGTGCGCTACATCTCCCCGAGATACCGGTTCCACCAACACGTGAGCGGGAGTGGCAATGCTCATGCTGAGACCTACGAGTGCGGCAACTCCCAGTCCCAAGAGGAAGCGGGACAGGACAATCCCCCAGTCACCGTTGAACGCGAAGTACGTCGACCAGACCACGAGTGGATTTGCCACTGGCGCAGCCAGAAGAAAGGTGACGCTCGCCGCCAAGGGCACCTTGCGCGACACCAGGCTGCGGAAGAGGGGGATGGAAGAGCAGTCACAGACGGGCAGGCATATCCCCAGAAGGAGTGCCACTCCCACCGCACCGAGGGTGGAACGCGGAAAGACCTTGCGCAGGAACTCATCCGAGACGAAGACCTGCACTGCGCTCGACGCCAGCACACCGGCGACGAGGAAGGCGAGCGCCTGAATGCTCGCCCCCAGAAATCCGTTGAGAATCGAAAATGCTGGAAAACCCGCCTGCTCCATCAACGGCGAGAAGAAAATCAACCCGCCAAACAGGATGCACGCCGCGACGAGGCGCTGCACCACGGTGTTCGTGGAATTCACAGGGCCGACAGAGTCCGCACTGCCCACAGAGTCCGCAGAGTCCCGTATCGGAGACGAAGAGGAAGAGGCAAGACTCATACACACCTTCTTACCCCTTCGTTGCACCGAGGAAAAGGCGAAATCAAAATGTTCGCAGTATCGATAAATGTGAGAAGGCGGAAGGCGAGCCCCGACCTGCAGAATCCGCGCTACAGAAAAAGGAGGGGGTGGCAATTAGACTGTGCATAAGTTGGCACTAGTAGATGCTTATATCGAGAGGATGTTATGAAAGTCGTTGCGATCACCGCGAACCCGGAGGGGCAGAACCCCACCGGCCGCAAAGTCGTGGAAAAGCACTGACGGGGATCGCCACATGGAACCGACTTCACCCTCACCTGAGTCTCAGCCCACGCCGCCCGATCCCGCCGACCTCGGCATCAAGCGGTCTGCCCTCATCGAACGCACTACACCCGATCCTGCCTCCATCGCGGCGGCCGAAGCGGAAGAAAAGCGGGAGCACCCCGTGCGCGCCGGATTCAAAACCTCGCTGCGCGTCGTCGGTTTTCTCATCGCCATCGTCTCTGTGCTGCTCGGCGCCGTCGACGTCGTGCGCGCCGTCAATCCCTCGGTCTTCCTGCACCACGGGCCCTTCGTCACGTTCCTTTCCAACCTGTACCCCGTCGTCCCGGCCTTCGTCTGCGGACTCGTCGGATTCATCCTCGGGTTCGGATCGAAAATTCTGAGCGGAAGTGCCCGGCGCAGCAAGCTCACGACGGCCTCAATTCTGCTTTCCATCCTCGGCATCGTCCTCTCGGGCGGCGCCTTCACCACCACGCACATCTTCCCTGAGGGAATGATCCACGAGACGACGCAGAGCAGCGCGCCACTCAACGACTCCGAAGAACTGACGCAACGCATCGACTGGGCCTTCGGCGAGTGCGATGCAGGGTGGGCGAACATCAGCCCCGCACGTTTCCCCGGCGTGAGCTACATCAACGTCTGCGCCTCAACCAACACACTTTTCGTCGCCTACGACAACGCCAAGCAGGCGGAGGCGTACCAAGGCATTATGGCGAACAAGGCCATCGACTACATCGAGGCCGCACGCGGCAGCAAGATCAAAGACAACACCTTCCTCTCGCTCTCGGGAGATCAGTGGCTCGTCGTCGGGCCGAAAACAGGTGTCAAAAAGCTGCACTCCCTGTGGGGCGGCACGATGGAAGCGATGTCGAGTCAGACCAAGAGCGACGACGACATCGCCGACTTCTAACCCACCTCCGGGTGCGACCCGGGCCTTCTCTCTGGACAAATCTTTGGACAAAGAAAAATCCCGGTGGGCTATCAACCACCGGGATATATCCATTGAGAGAGGAGAAGAGGATTCAGTTATCGGGATTTGCATCCTGGTCAGCGATGGCGTTGCAGACTCTGTGTTCCGGTCAGAGGCTGTTCGTATTTCGCTGACAGTTATTATCTAAGGGCCCCTGGCTGAGTGTTACTCAGGAATGTCGCTGTACAGAGCACTCGGAAACTCTTCAAAAACTCCCGTCAAAACCTTGGGAGAGCCTGATGATCAGCGCGGGCGGGCCCGTGCCACCTTGCGCGCCGAGTTCGAAAATCGGTCGAGCATCGCCAGTTCGCTGCCTTGTTCCTTGGTGACGACAGGCTCGAAGGCACCGTAGCGCAGCTCTGTTGCGCGGTGAATGAGAAAGTCGGCAATGTCCGGGTTCTTGGGCAGCAGCGAACCGTGGAGGTAGGTGCCGATCACGTTGTTCATGCGTGCCCCCTCCGTTGAATCGTCGAGGTTGTTGCCCTCTCCGCGACTGACCTCGGCCAGCGGCTGCGTGCCCCCACGCAGGAAGGTTTGGCCCGAGTGGTTCTCGTAGCCGATGATGGCCCCGAAATCGCTTGAGTCTTCCACGATGTTGCCGATGAGGCGCTGCTTGCGGCCGACGGTGATGGCGTCGAAGATGCCGATTCCTGGAATCCTGTAGCCGTCGAGCGTCTCGAAGTACTTGCCAAACAGTTGATAGAGGCCGCACACCACGAGCATGGGAGTGCCGCGGTCGGCGAGGTCGCGCAACGTGTCCGCGCGGGCGTGAAGATCGTCTTGGATCTTCTTCTGACCCGAGTCCTGCCCTCCGCCGCCGAGGATGATGTCGACGTTGTCGGGCCACGGATCGCCCTGGTTATAGGAGTGCAGCACCGGCTCGTAGCCGTAGCACTCGATGCGCTTGGTGAGCGTGAGCACGTTGCCGGAGTCACCGTAGATGTTCATGTCGTTGGGATACAGCGACACTACGTCGATGCGACGGCCCTCACGGCCCTCGTGTGCAGTTTGTTGCGTCATGTCAGACTCCTACATCTTTCACCTGTGTCAACTCCGCCAGATGCTTCCGAATTCCCAACATGGCCGTGTACGTGCAATAGATGCGCTTATGCACCCCCGGGTTGAGGCGGACGAAGGCGTCGAGCGCAGCCGCGAGGTCGGGCTCGACGGAGCCGACTGCGACATCATCGTAGCCGAGGCGCAGCGCCATATCCCAGGAGCGAACTCCCGATACTTGCGCGACCCCCGAGGCGCGCAGGGAGGAGAAATCGACGTCCCACAGCCAGCTCATGTCGCGTCCGTCGGCGTATTCGTCGTTGATGGCGATCATCGTGTCGGCGGTGCGCGCGTCGAAGGAGGCGAGCGCGAGACGGAAACCCGCGGGATTCTTGACGAGCACGAGCTCCACATCGGTTCCGTTGACGTCGATGTTCTCGCCACGTCCGAAGGCCGGAGTCACCGTTGAGAGGGCCTTGAGTAGCTCCTCCGTTGTGGTGGCGGTCAGCTGCGGATGGGTGCTCTGCGTCAGGGGATCGTTGATAACGGCTCGCACGACTGAGAGCGCCGCCGCCGCGTTGAAAAGGTTATAGACTCCGGAGACCTTCACCTCGGTGGAGTAATTCTGCCTGCCCACGATGAAATCGGCTGAGTGGTCGTGAACCCCGCTGAGAGTGACGTCCGCCGGCAGGTTTCGGTAGCCTTCCGAATGCGCGGCCGAGTCAGTTTTCTGCGAGTGGAGATCGTCGTCGGAGGGAAACGAGCTGCGCAGATTCGCTTCGAGGCCGAAATACTGGATGGTATGTGCGCGCGATTTCTCGGCGAGGGCGGCGATGCGGCGGTCCTCACGATTGAGTACCAGGGTCCCCGTCGTAGCCGCCGCGACGTGTGCCAGGAGGCCCGCTGTGGTGTCAATTTCGCCAAAGCGGTCGAGCTGGTCACGCATCACGTTGAGAAGCACCGCGTATCGCGGCTTCACCTCACGGACAAAGTGAACGGCATACGCCTCGTCGAGCTCGAGGACGGCGATGTCGGCGTCGAGATGACCGTGCGTGTCCACCAGCGGGATGAGCGAGGAAACCACACCGCGGGTGAAATTCGATCCCGTCGGATTGGTGAACACCTTCAGCCCGAGATTCTCCAGAGTTTTCGCGATCATGCGCGTCGTGGTGGTCTTGCCGTTGGTTCCGCTCACCATCATGACGCCCAGGGGAAGTTGCCCCAGGGTGCGCGCCATGAAGTGGGGGTCGAAGCCCTCCACGATTCTGCCCGGCAGTGCGCTGCCGCCGCCGTGTAGACGAGCCACCGCACGAACTGCCTTGCCTAAGGCTGGGGTGATGAGGGAGCGCACGGAATGTGAACCCGCTGCGCTGGTGGTCTCTGCTGGATCGGTGCTCACGCTCACGCCCCTTGAGGAATATCGTCTGGCATATCTTTGAACTTGGAGTAGGCACCGAGGAAGGCGAGCCCGATGGTATCCGTGGGGCCGTTGCGGTGCTTCGCCATGATGATGTCCGCCTCGCCGGGACGATCTTCCTTGTCGTAGAAGTCGGGGCGATGCACCAGAAACACCACGTCGGCATCCTGTTCGATGGAACCGGATTCACGCAGATCGGAGAGCATGGGCTTCTTGTCGCCGCGCATTTCGGGACCGCGGTTCAGCTGAGAGAGCGCCACCACGGGGACCTCCAGCTCCTTGGCGAGCAGTTTGAGGGCACGCGAGAAGTCGGAAACCTCCTGCTGACGGGATTCCACCCGCTGACCCGAGGTCATGAGCTGGAGATAATCGATGACGACGAGACGCAAATCGTTGGTCTGCTTGAGACGTCGGCACTTCGCTCGAATCTCCATGAGACTCATGTTCGGGGAGTCATCGATGTAGAGCGGCGCCTGGTTGAAGCGCTGCATGGACTGATTGAGGCGTTCCCACGTGGGCACGTCGAGGCCCTCCGCGCGTCGCAAGGCTGTCAACGGGATATCTTCCTCCGCCGAGATAATGCGCTGTGCGAGCTCGGTTTTGCTCATTTCCAAAGAGAAGACGACGGTGGTGAGGTGCTGTCTAAAGGCGGCGTTCCTCGCAAAGTCGATGCCCAAGGTCGACTTACCCATCGCGGGGCGGCCCGCCACGATGATCATCTGCCCCGGCTGAAGGCCCTGCGTGAGGGCATCGAGCTTACGGAAACCGGTTTGCACGCCCTTCTGCACGCGATGGTTTTGGATGTCGTCGATTTGGCGCAGCGCATCTTCGGCCACGGGGCCTATGGCCTCGTAGTCCTGGCGCACCTTTCCCGAGCCCATTTCGTAGACTTCGGACTGCGCCAGATTGACGATTTCCTCCGCCTGCGACCCATCTGCGGAATAGCCGAGCTGGGCAATCTTCGTGCCCGCAGTGATGACGTTGCGCAGCAAGGCGCGTTGGTGCACGATGTCGGCGTAATACGTCGCGTTGGCGGCCGTGGGAACAGAGGCGACGAGGGAATGGAGGTAATCAACCCCACCCACCTTGTCGAGCTCGCTGTTCTTCTGCAGCTCGTTGGCGACCAGCACCGCATCCACCGGCTGACCGTTGGCGAAAAGCGCCACCACGGCGTCAAAAATAGTCTGATGTCGGGGCTGGTAGAAGTCTTGGACATCAATGATTTCAGTGACTTCACCCACCGCATCAGAACTCATCAGCATGCCACCGAGGACGGCCATCTCGGCATCGTCATCGTGTGGAGGCACTCGATCGAACAGATTGGACCCTTCACTCATGCCTTGCATTCTAAGGACAGGCACGGATTGAGCGAACAAGTCCCTCATCGAAAAGATCTCCAACGCGAATTCTGCGCCGACCAATTGTGGATAACTCGAGCCCAATTGCTCACTCATGGAAGAGTGCGGCAGCGGGCTATCCCCGATTCCATGCGATTATCCCCAGACGGCCCCAGAAAAATTTGACAAAATAAGACAAAATTGTGGATAACTCCCCTCAAACCACCCCAAAACTGTGAATAAATAAAAAGTTATCCACATTTCAGGCGTGTTACGGTGAATAATCCACCGAGTTATCCACAATGTGGGGATAACTCGGTGGATAGCGTGTGGGAAACACCCGGAGGCGTCGAGCATGGTCATGACCACTCCAAAAATGTGTTAGGCACCCACCACCACACACGCTATAGAGTAAAGAACGATGAAAAAGTCACCCGCGCTCACCAGCACACCCGCATCCACGTCGTCGCACGCGCTGAAGACGATTTTCGCCCTTGCGCTGCCCACGTTCGGCCAGCTCATCGCCGAGCCCGTCTTCATTCTCATCGACACCGCCATCGTGGGCCACATCGGCGACGCGGCATTGGCGGGGCTCTCCATCGGCTCCACCATCATCCTCACGGTCGTGGGACTCTGCATCTTTTTGGCCTACTCCACCACCTCCCAGGTCGCTCAGCTCATCGGCGAAGGCAAGCGTACCCAGGGTCTTCAGGCCGGTATCAACGGCATGTGGCTGGCGATAGTCCTCGGAGCCATCATCAGCGTCATCGTGGCACTCTTCTCCGATCAAATCTGCTGGATGCTCGGGGCGCGAGGCGCGGTGCACACACAGGCCCTGCTGTATACGCGAGCGCTCGTCTTCTCAATTCCCGGCGCGCTCCTCGTCTACGCCGCCAACGGCATCTTCCGCGGCCTGTTCAAAGTCAAGGTCACGCTCGTCGCCGCCGTCGGCGGTGCCATCGCCAACACGGGCCTCGACTTCCTCTTCGTCTACGGATTCGGCTGGGGCATCGCCGGCTCAGGCGTTGCGACGCTGATCTCACAGTGGCTGATGGCGGGATTCCTCACCGTTTTGGCCTGCCGTTGGGCAACTCAGGAAGGCGCCCGCCTCGCCCCGCAGCTGAAGGGGATCCTCTCCAACGCCTCCGACGGACTCCCCCTCTTCATCCGGACACTCGCCCTGCGGGCGGCCCTCGTGGCGACAGTCACCGCGGCGGCCCACATGGGAACGGTTGTCCTGGCGAGCTATCAGGCGGTCAATTCAATCTGGAACCTCGCGCTCAACATGCTCGACGCCATCGGCATCGCCGGCCAGTCGGTGGTGGGCGCAGCAATCGGGCGCAGGCGCCGCGAACGCTCCGGCTCTGAAGAGGTCCACGCACTCGTCGGAATGTCGGCCCGGGCAGGCTTCCTCATGGGAATTGCCGTGGGCGTACTTCTCATTGTCGCGAGCTTCGGCGCGAGCGCGCTGTTCACCCCCAACCCCGAGATTCGCCACCTCATCGTCGTCGGCATGATGGTGGTGGGTGTTTTCTGCCCGCTTCAGGGATGGGTCTGGGCACTGGACGGAGTGCTGATCGGCGCCGGCGACTACCGCTATCTCGCCGTGACGAGCATCGTCAGCAGTACCGTCTACCTCCTCGCCCTGGGCGGCCTCATGCTCGGCGTCAACAATCACCTGGGAGATGGGAACGCAACGTTGCTGGTCGCCGCCCTCTGGCTCATCTTCAACGTCTTCTTCATGGGCGCTCGCGGGGTCTCCAACGGTCTGCGGTCACGCTCAGACGTGTGGATCGAGAGGGCTGCCTAAACAAGATTTGCCGCTACCGCGTCGTCCAGCTGCGAGTTGCGTGGTACATCTGCGTGACCACGCGCTGACGCCAGGCGGACCACCCCAGCTTTTTCGTCAGCACCTCGCCTGAAGTCGCGCCGAGCGACGAGCCGTCGGCCCGGGTCAGGTCGTAGAGCATGTCGAGGAGGACGGGGTCGCCGTTCAAAGCCTCACTCAGCTCGCGCCACGCAGCCGCGTCGCTCGGATCGCGCGTGAGAGCAACATCAGAGAGTCGCAGATGCTCTCGGATGAGGAGGACGGCGTTTGCGATCGTCTCGACAGGGTATCCCATGCGATACAGGATGGCGGTCGCTTGGCGCGCACCCTCCGCGCAGTGATCCACGACTCCCCGCCGCTTGCCGATGTCGTGCAGAATTCCCGCGAGGAACAATTCCTGTAAACGTTGAGGCTCGTAAGGGTCTCCTATGGGCGACGACTTCGTGAGCCGGGAGACGACCTCCACCATGTGTCGATCCACGGTGAAGCGGTGGACGGCCGAGGCGGACGGTCTGTTGCGCACCGCGTCCCACTCTGGAATAAGACGGCTCGGGATGCGAGCCATGTCGAGCTCCTCCCAGACGGGGATGAGCGCCGGGCCCGTTTCGAGCAGCCGGACAAAGAGATCACGCGACTGGGTAGTCCACGTGACGTCGTCCACCGGGCACTGCGCCAGACTTGACACGGTAATGGGGGCAATGTGAACTCCGCGTTCCGCAGCCGCGAGACCGACCTTGAGCGGAAGCGCACGATCGTTCACGACGTCGGCGCGCGTGTCCAGCACGACTTGCCCCTCGTGAACCGAGACCCCCTGTGCCACTGAGTCGAACCGCGGGGCGGCCCGACGGACCCCGAGACCCGAAAAGAATCTCGCCGAAGGTGTGGTGTGTATCAGCGAATGTTGGGCGCGACTCAGCGTGGAATCCAGCGAGTAGGCGATGCGCCTGCCCAACCGTGCCAGCAGCGCCTGCAAATCCGCCGACGCCTCAAAATCCCGCTGCTCGGCCTCCAGAGTCGGATCCGCAAGCCCCAACAGGCTCGCGACCCTCGGCTGATACTCCGCCATCAGTATGTTCGTCTCCTTGCCAGAGACCAGATGCAAACAGTCCCGCACGTCGAGAAGGCGCTCCACGGCCGCGTCGAATGAGCCGTGCGGACGGTCGGCGAGCCACGACGTCGCCAGGGCCGCCACGAGCGAGGCATCTCGAAGCCCACCCCGCGCCTCCTTGAGATGTGGCTGGCTCGCGTAAGGCAGCGATCCAAATTCGACGGCGCGGTGGCGCGCGGATTCGCCGAGCTCACTGAGACGCTTACGCGCCGCCTTTCTCCATCGTTCCAGGATCGTGGCGGCGGTATTCGTCACCAACTCGGTATCTCCCGCCACCGCGGTGACAGTGAGCCAACCGATGGCCGCCGGAATGTCAGAGCTCGTCACCGCCTCGCACTGCTGCACTGAACGGACGGAATGGTCCAGCGAGATTCCGGCGTCCCACAGCGGATACCAGAGCCTATCGGCGAGCTTCTCGACAGTCGCCACAGTAGCGCGATGGCCGTCATAGATGAGTGCGAGATCGAGATCCGAGTGCGGACCGAACTGACCGCGGGCGAGACTTCCCACCGCCGCAAGGCCGATCCCCGCAGCGTCTATGGGGGCACCATCATCAGCTCCGTTGCCACGGCCGTCGCCGGGAGTCCTGGCGGCGAGCGCCTGCTTCCACAGATCCCGCAGAGCACTGAGAACCGCTGCCGTGCGCGCGGCGCGCTTTTCCGGTCCTCGCCGGTAGAGACCCCCGTCGTCGGGCGCACTCA
>JALCOX010000045.1 GCA_022649925.1 Bifidobacteriaceae bacterium
ACGAGACTTTTCGCGGCGAGCTGCCCGCAGGCTCCATCAATCTCGTCACCACGGGTGTCGCGCAGTGTCGCCGTGATCCCCGCAGAGTGCAGAATGGTGAGGAATTGCTGCTCGTCTTCCTTCTTCGAAGCCGTCCAACGGGAGCCCTCGATGGGGTTGAGCGGAATGGGGTTCACGTGTGCCCAGTCGTCACCGTAATGGTTGAGACGCTTGGCCAGTTCCCGTGCGTGTTCGGCCTGGTCGTTGATGCCCCTCATGAGTGCGTACTCAATGCTGACGCGCCGCTTTGAGGCGAGGTAATAGTCGTGAGCCGCGTCGAGGACTTTGTCGACGTTAAAGCGACGGTTCATGGGAACCAGTTCGTCGCGCAACGTGTTGGTGGGAGCGTGGAGGGAAACAGCCAGTCGCAGAGGAATTCCTTCGGCAGTGAGCTTCTTGATTCCCGGAACAACTCCGACTGTCGAGACGGTGATGTTGCGCGCTGAAATACCGAAGCCAGCGGGAGGCAAAGCACTGATCTGACGCACCGCACTCAGGACCGACTTGTAGTTTGCCATGGGCTCGCCCATACCCATGAAGACGATGTTGCTGAGGCGACCCGGTCCGCCTGCAACCTCGCCATCGCGCATGGCCTTCGCCGCCGCGCGCACCTGCTCGAGGATTTCCCCGGTCGACATGTTGCGGGTGAGCCCCAGCTTGCCGGTGGCGCAGAAGGGGCATCCCATGCCGCAGCCTACCTGGCTCGAAATGCAGAGCGTGGTTCGGGTGGGATAGCGCATGAGGACGCTCTCGATGCGCGAACCGTCGAACAGCTCCCACAGAGTCTTGATGGTGGTGCCCTCGTCGGCCTTCTGGACGAGCAGCGGCGTGATGAGGGTGGGGAAAAAGCGCTGTGACAATTCATCGCGCCTGTCGGCGGGAATGTCGGTGAAGTCTTCCTCATCCGTCGTCAGATGCGCAAAGTAGTGGTTTGCCAGCTGCTTGGCCCGAAACTTTGGAAGCCCCATCTGAGTGACTGCCTCGACACGCTCCTCGTCGCTCATGTCGACGAAATGCTGCGGAGGCTTGCGCCTGGCGGCGTGATTCTTGGCGAGGACGTCACGGAAGCGAGCAGACTCGCCTCCCTGTGTGATGCCGGATTCGACTTCTTCGCTCATGACGATTCCTCTCAATGGAACAAGTACAAAATATTAGTGACGTGCACGGCGGTTGCCTGGTGCGGCGCAGATTTCACACCCCAAAGAGTGTGAACAGGGCAAAGAAGAACGGCGCAGAAATCAGGATGCTATCCACCCTGTCGAGAATCCCACCGTGCCCCTTGAGCAGGTGCCCCATGTCCTTGATGCCGATGTCGCGCTTGAGCATCGAGGCACACAGATCCCCAAAGGTGCCCGTTATCGCGATGACGACGCCCATGACGATCGGTTTCCACCAACCTCCATCGAGGAAGTCGGTCTGGAAGGCAAACCCGTAAAACAGCAAGGACCCGATGACGCAGAAGAGGATGCTTCCCGCGAGGCCCTCATAGGACTTCTTGGGAGAGATGCGCGGACTCAGCTTGTGCTTGCCGAGCGCGGCGCCAAAGACCAAGCCGCCCGTGTCTCCGAGCGCGGGAATGAAGATGGCCATCATCACTTTGATCTGTGGGCTGGGCTGGACCAGCAGAAACACGAGGAATGCGGCGAGGAGCGGAATGTAGAGCACCGAGAAGATCGACACACAAATGTCCGCCAGCCTGCCCTGGAACGGAGGCGTTACCTCCTGAGAAACCGTGACCTTCGACGCGACCGCACGATGCACTCGCCCCCCGCTGAAAGGGTTGAAGGCCGCCGCGAGACTGACGACGAGCAGGCTGATCATCAATGTCGCCCCCAGGGCAAGGACGTGATCCGAGAAGTAGTACGAGCATAAAAGCATCAAGATGGAACACAGCCACAACGCAATCGGAGAGATGTGTATTCCGATGGTCGCGAAATCGACGCGCAACTCCCAGATGCCCATCACCATGAATGCAATGAGCAAGTAGGCGAAGGCATGCGGGCTGATGAGCAGCGTTCCTCCGATGAGTACAACGAGAACCGCACCGGTGGCAATCGCCTGAGGCATATTGCGACCGGTGCGCTTATTGATCGATTCCAACGCTTCTTGGGCGTCGTGATGATTCTGGGGTGACGGCATGGTGATAGCGGAGGATCAGACCTCGAGAATTTCCTTCTCTTTTGCGCCCAAAAGCGTGTCAATTTCGTCCGAGAATTTCTTCGTCGTCTGGTCGAGATCCTTGAGCAGACGATCGCCCTCGTCCTCACCCAAGTCGCCGCCCTTGACCTGAGCCTCGATGGACTCCTTGGTCTTGCGACGAATGTTGCGGATGGCGACCTTGCCGTCTTCCGCCTTCGTCTTCGCCAGCTTGACGTAGTCTTTGCGGCGGTCCTCGGTCAGTTCGGGGAGAGTGACGCGGATGACGTTGCCGTCGCGGTTGGGGTTGACGCCGAGGTCGGAATCACGAATTGCCTTCTCGACGGCCGCCGCTTGCGACTGATCGAACGGTGTGATGGAGAGTGTCCGGGGCTCAGGAACGCCGATGGTCGCCATCTGCTGGAGCGGGGTTGGAGCGCCGTAGTATTCCACGACGATGCCGTTGAGCAGGGCAGGATTGGCGCGGCCCGTGCGAATGCCCGAGAAATTCTCCTTGGTGGATTCGACGGATTTGCCCATCTGGGCTCCCGCCTGATCGATTGCTGATGCCATGCTGACTCCTTAAAAATAAATCGTTCTTTAACCGTACCAAGAAGAGGCGTCAGGCTCCCCCGGCGTGGCGACGTGAAACGTGACGGATTACTGCTTACTGCCGAGCCGTGACGAGCGTTCCGATCTGTTCTCCCACGAGGGCCTTTGTCACGTTGCCCGGGGTTTCGAGCCCGAAAACACGGATGTCTAACTCATTGTCGCGCGCCATGCTCAGCGCCGAGGCGTCCATGACGGCGAGGTTGTCCACCAGTGCGCGCGTATAGGTGAGGGTATCGAACTTCTTCGCTCCCTTGTGGGTCTTGGGATCGGAGTCGTAGACCCCGTCGACCCCATTCTTCCCCATGAGAACCTCGGAGCAGTGGATTTCCAGCGCGCGTTGAATCGAGACCGTGTCGGTGGAGAAGTAGGGCATTCCGGCGCCCGCACCAAAGATGACGACGCGATTCTTTTCGAGGTGGCGAATCGCCTTCAAGGGGATGTAAGGTTCTGCAACCTGACCCATGGTGATGGCCGTCTGCACGCGCGTCGCTTGGCCCACCTGTTCGAGGAAGTCCTGAAGGGCGAGGCAGTTCATCACAGTGCCGAGCATGCCCATGTAATCTCCGCGACTGCGGTCGATGCCAGCCTGAGAAAGCTCGGCCCCCCGGAAGAAGTTTCCACCTCCCACGACGATGGCAACCTGGACGCCCTGAGCCACGGCTTCGGTGATCTCCTGAGCGATACGGCGAATGACTGTGGTGTCAATGCCAATGGAACCGCCGCCGAACGCCTCCCCGGAGAGTTTCAACAGTACACGGCGTTGTGTGGACGGGGCAGACTCGGTCATTGTGGTTCCTTCCATGCTGCAAATTTCCGGGTTCAATGTTATCGGTTCCGGCTGACAGATATGCGAAAGGGCGGCCCAATGGACCGCCCTCACTATTTCAAGAGCTCAGAGGCTCAAGGAATGGAGACGAAGTCTCACTCCTCTTCCTCACCCTTGCCAACCTCGATGCGAGCGAAAGCCTCAGCCTTGCCGCCAACCTGCTTGAACAGGTCACCGATGGTCTTGGAGGTGTCCTTGACGTACTCCTGCTCGAGGAGGACAACTTCCTTGTAGAAGGAATTGAGACGACCCTCGACGATGCGGGGAATGATCTTCTCCGGCTTGCCTTCGGCCTGGGACTTCTCGGTGGCAACGCGAGTCTCGGACTCGACGATGTCCGCCGGGACGTCTTCGCGGCTCAGCCACTTCGGAGCCATTGCGGAAATCTGAAGTGCGACTTCGTGCGCAACCTCAGCGCCCTTCTCGTCGGTCGCAACCATAGCCACGATGGACGGGGGGAACTCTGCAGACTTCTTGTGGGCGTAAATCTCGACACGGTCGCCGGAGATCTTGGCGAACTGACCGAGCTTGACGTGCTCGTGGAACAGAGCGCCCGCCTCTTCGATGGTCTGCTCGACAGTGCCAGCCTTGGAGGACGCCGCGAGGACTTCCTTCTCGTTGCTCGCAGTGGCGGCGATGACGTCAGAGAGAACCTCGTCACCGAACTCCACGAACTGCGGGGTCTTCGCGACGAAGTCGGTCTCGGAATTGAGCTCGACAGCGTAACCGGTCTGCTTACCGTTCTCGGAAACGACCTTGGAGGCTACGAAACCTTCCTGAGCCTTGCGACCCTCGCGCTTACCTGCAGCTGCAACACCTGCAGCGCGGATGAGCTCCTTGGCGCGAGCGACATCGCCCTCGGCCTCTTCCAAAGCCTTCTTGACATCCATCATTCCGGCGCCGGTGGCGTCGCGCAGCTCTTTGATCAGAGCAGCTGAAATCTTTGCCATTTATTCTCCTCAAATATAAGAAATATGAGTGATGCGTGGCGGGAGGTTCTGCAATCTTCCACCACGCACAGTGTTCATTTCAGTACTGACTACTCAGCCTTAGCCTCGGACTTCTCTTCAGCCTTGGGTGCAGCTTCAGCCTTTGCGGCTTCGGCGGCAGGAGCGTCGTCCTTCTTCAGCAGTTCAGTCTCCCACTCTGCGAGGGGCTGGTCAGCGGACTTCTGCTCGCCTTCCTTGGCCCCGTTCTTGGAGGACTTGTCGGAGCGTTCCAACAGACCGTCTGCAACGGCATCCGCCATGAGCGTGGTGAGCAGAGCGATGCCGCGAATGGCGTCGTCGTTCGCCGGAATCGGGTAGTCAACAACCTCGGGATCGGTGTTGGTATCAACGAGAGCGACGACCGGGATTCCCAGCTTGTGGGCTTCCTCGACGGCAAGCGCTTCCTTGTTGATGTCGACAATGAAGAGCGCCGAAGGGGTGCGGTTCATGTTGCGAATACCACCGAGCTGGCGAACCAGCTTCTCCTTCTCACGGCGAAGCAGCAAGAGCTCCTTCTTCGTGAGGCCGGAGCCGCGCACGTCGTCGAAGTCCATCTCTTCGAGTTCCTTCATGCGTGCGACGCGCTTGGAAACGGTCTGGAAGTTGGTGAGCATGCCGCCCAGCCAGCGTTCGGACACGTAGGGCATCCCGACGCGGGTGGCCTGCTCGGAAATTGCCTCTGCCGCCTGCTTCTTGGTGCCGACGAAGAGAATGTTTCCGTTGTGAGCCACGGTCTGCTTGACGAAGTCATAAGCCTTGTCAATCAGGTCGAGCGTCTTGAAAAGATTGATGATGTGGATTCCGTTGCGCTCCATGAGGATGTACTGCTTCATCTTCGGATTCCAACGGCGGGTCTGATGCCCGAAATGAACGCCAGCGTTGAGCAGCTGGCTCATGGTAACTTCTGCCATGGCTTTACCTTTCAGTCGGTTCTTCCTAGTCATGAGCACCTGAGTGCAGCTCCCGGAGGAGCCGACCGACACAGGCCATCGCTGTCATGACGCGTATTTGCGTGCAGTTGACAATGTTGATTCGCCCTGGCCCCTGCGATTGAGTCAGTTTGAAAAACACGCAATTTCTAAATATAGCATTGCCCGTGGCCGAGGAAGCGCACGGAGGTCAGCGAGCCGCCTCGCGCATCTTCCTCATGGCTTCGCGGCGCTGATCCTTCTCGAGTCGGTCGAGATAAACGTGGCCGTCGAGATGGTCGCATTCATGCTGAATCATCCGTCCCATGATGCCGTGCCCTTCGATGACGACGCGATTGCCCTTGAGATCGATGCCCTCCGCCTTGGCATACTCAGCCCTGCGAGTCTTGTACCACAGGCCCGGAACGCTGAGGCAGCCCTCGTCTCCGTACTGCTCACCGTTGAGCTCGAGGATCTTCGGATTGAGAATATAGCCGAGTTTTCCCTCCAAGTTGTAGGAGAAAGCTCGCAGGCTCACACCGATCTGATTGGCGGACAGTCCAGCGCGCCCGGGATCGTCAACTGTGTCGAGGAGATCCTGAACCAGGCTCTCGATTGCCGGGGTGATGGAGGTGATGGGATCGCACACGGTGCGCAGTACGGGGTCGGGAACGACCCTGATATCTCGTAAGGTCATTTCACCTAGCCTAGTCAACGGTGGGTATCTCTCGGCCTTACGGTGTCGGGCTACAGTGTCGGGCTACTGCCTGTGCAGCAGCTTGCCGACGAGCGACTGCTTTCTGCGAACTTCAGCCGGCATGATCGGGCAGCCGGCGCAGACGAGGGATTCCGGATCCGGGTCGCACCTTCCCTTGGTGCAACTGCCTGGCTTGAGCTCAAAGAAATCGAGGCTGCCACTCTTGCGCGCGCGCTCGAGAACAAGCTCCACGAAGTCGAGCGGCAGGCCGTGCTGACGCGCGACCATCGCCGTCGTATTCCCGTCGGCGAGTTCGGAGACAATCTGCGCCACCAGAGGTGTGTCTCTGTTCTGTCCGCCAGCTGGGCACTGCGAATGAGAGGTGTCTTCTGCCCGGCGCACAGAGCCCGCGGCGCGAAACCCCCTCATAGCAACGCCCCTATCTGGAAGATGACGACTGCGAGAACGTACGCAACTGCCAGGCCCATTCCCACAGACTGGAGCGCCGTCTTGAGTCCGAACTGACGCTTCATTTCGGCAACCGTCGCCAGACAGGGCGTGTAAGCGAGGACAAACACCATGAAGGCAGCCGCTGCCGCCTGAGCATGGCCGCCACTGCTCTTCTCGAAACTCGACCGCAGAGCGCTACCGAGGGTTCCCGTACCCTCTTCCGCTTCACTCGCGTCATCGGGCTGGCTGATCGCGTAACTCTGTGACATCGAGCCGACCACGACTTCCTTGGCAACGAAACCGGTTATCAGAGCGGCGGAAGCGTGCCAATCGTCGAACCCAGCAGGCGCGAACACCGGGGCGATGGAGGTGGAGATCGCTCCGTATACCGAATTCTGAACGGCGTCGACGTGCGCGAAACTGTTGTCGTTGTGGACGCCAGCAGTGACTGGTATTGCGGAGAGAACCCACATCATCACGATCATGGTGATGATGATGGAGGAGGCTCCCGAGACGAAGGCCCACAGCCGCTGCCCTACCGATTTGGCGAGTTGACCGAGCTTCGGCATCTGGTAGCTGGGCAGCCCCATGGCGAAGGGTTGCTGCGTGAGATCCTTGAACTGCGTTCGCCGCAGCACCAGACCCACGAGCAGAATCACGACGATGGACATGACGTACATGAGGAAGATTGCCAACCCTGCGTACTGCTCGAAGAAGGCGTAAGCGAGAACGATGTAGACGCTCAGACGGGCCGAACACGACGTGAAGGGCACCAGCAGTCCGGTCATGAGGCGCTGACGCGAATCAGGCAAGGTTCGCGTGGCGGCAAGTGCCGGCAGATTGCAGCCGAATCCCACCACGAGCGGCAGGAAGGCACGTCCATCGAGGCCGATGACGCGCATCGCCTTGTCCATGACGAAGGCCGCCCGTGCCAGGTAGCCTGAATCCTCCAGCAGCGACAAGATGATGAACATGATGCCCATCGGAGGCACGAAGGTCAGCACCGTCACTACGCCTTCGAGGAGACCGTCGACCAGGAGGGAATGGAACCAGCCGTCCAGCGACGCCTGGCCCGCAGTGTGGAGGAATGTCCAGTCGATACCGGTGGTGAGCCAGCCTCGAACCTGGACGTCAAACCAATCGATGAGCGGTCCCGCAAGCGTCGTCGTGGCTTGGAAAACCAGATACATCACCGCGAGGAAGATGACGATTCCCGCCACCGGATGGAGCAGCACTCGATCCAGGCGATCGGAAAATGTGGTGGTGATCGTGTTCGAGCGACCCGATGCATCAATGGTCGAGAGTGTGCGGGCCACCCACTCAAAGCGGCCGTCTGAAGTTGCCTTGATCCAGTCGAGGACTCCGTCCCAGCCCGACGTCGCGAAATGCTGTGCTCCGGGAAGTCCTTCAACGGAGGGTTCGGCGGGCCCTTTTGGTGCGGCGAGTTGAGCGTGAACGGCTTCAATGAGCTGAACCGTTCCCTTACCCGTTCTGCCGTCAACCTCGACGACGGGAGCTCCCCCGAGAACGGACGAAAGCTTGCCCAGGTCGAGGCTCACTCCTTGCTTGCGCGCGAGATCCATCATCGAAATTCCCACGACGAGCGGGGTTCCCGAGTCGACGAGCTGGCTGAGCAGATACAGGGAACGCGACAGGCTTGTGGCATCGAGCACTGCGACGATGACGTCCGGATCCGGGTGATCTCCCCATCCCAGTGCCGTCTGCGCCGCAACGAGCTCGTCGGGGCTGAGCGCGCCCAAAGATGCAGTGCCTGGCGTATCGATAAACTGCCATGTTTCGCCGGTCTTTTTGTAGACCATCTCGCCCTGCTCAATCAGCACAGTCGTGCCGGGGGCATTCATCACCGCCGCGTTCGTTCCCAGTATCGAATTAAAGAGTGTGGACTTGCCAACGTTGGGGTTCCCAACGAAGACGATGCGCGGGTCCTTCTGTGCATCCGTGTCGTGGGTCGGCACGTTTTCCGAGAGATCGACATGGTGATGTTCGGGGATAAGAACTGCCAGACCGCGGCGATGATGGTGGTGTCCGGAGTGCCCCATTCCGCTCTCCATGCCTTCCATATCGTCCATGGTGGGCATATTCGACTTCGGCTCCATGAAGGGCTCCTCAGAGAGTGTCAGTGTTCTGGCGACCCTGACGCAGATAACAAAAATTAAAAATCAGTTGGTTTCGACAAAAATCCTCTTCGCGGTGTCACCATCGACGGCAATGCGTTCCATTCCGTGCGCGACGACGCAACCTCCAAAATTCGCCTTGTGGAGGACTCGGACCTTCTCGTGTTCCCTCAAGCCAATCTCATTGAGCCTGAACGCATATCGTGCGTCAATATCGATGCGACAAATCTCGATATCCACACCCAGCGGGCAGCTGTTCAATGTATCGGTCATAGCTGCGAGATTACCGTGTGGCCCGCGCGGTGTAAAGGGTTTTGTCCGGAAAATGAAACGTTTCGTAGCATTCCCGAACGTATTTCCACTTGCAGTCGGATATTCTAGGGAATACACACTTCACCTCAGACGTTGGTCAAAGAAGACCTGCAGAAGGTCTCAGATTCTCGTTGAGGACGACGAAAGGAGATTCATCGTGAAAATTTCGATCCTTGGAGGCACCGGTTATGTTGGGTCGCACATCGCGGCACAGGCGGTGCGCAGCGGAGAGGACGTCACTGTGGTGGCCCGCTCAATTCCAAATGAAACCCTCAAGGGTGTGGAATATAAGATCGGCGACGTGACCTCGGCTCCCGTGGAATCCGCCGACGATTTTTACGACGCGCTCCTCGGTGACAGTGACGTTGTCGTCGTTGCATTATCCCCTCGAGGCGCAATGGCGGGTAAGGTCCTGCCGTCCGTTCAATCCCTGGCGGCGTGGGCAGACTCTTCGGGTGCTCGGCTCATTGTCATTGGAGGATTCTCGGCCATGAGACTTGAGGCCGGTGGACCTCGCATCGCCGAAATGGGGAAGCTCCCAGATTGGCTTGCAGTGGAGGCAAAGGAAATGGCTTCGATCGTGGACTGGCTCGAGGCGTCCGCGCCCCGTGACCTAGCGTGGCTCTATGTGAGTCCGGCGCAGGGATTCGGACCGAAGAGCGGGACTCCCCCAGCTGGCCACTACGTCGTCGGGGATGATGTTTCGCACACAAAGAATTCCATTCTGGCCGTTGAGGACCTCGCACTGGGCGTTGTCGACGAAATCAGAAATCGCGAGCACTCCGGGCACATCTCACTGCGGGAGTAGTACTTCCACTCACTTCGTGGAGATTTGACCACTCACACGCTACCGCGCACCTCTCAGCGGTCATGTTTCCACGAACAGATCCTCTGAAATCAAAAAACCGGGCTTCTTTTGAAGTCCGGTTCTGTACCACTACAACAATTTTGGCTCCCGCGGCTGGGCTTGAACCAGCGACATCCTGATTAACAGTCAAGCGCTCTGCCAACTGAGCTACGCGGGAATACTGCAAACAAGATAATTAGTATATAGATTTGTTTTCGTAATGCAATAGCCCTGCGTGTCGGCTGAGATAGCGCGATAGGCCGATCACTCCCCGCGAGCCCCGCTGAACTCATATTCACATTCGACCACACCAGTCGATTTTTTTCGCCGTGCCCGCCGCCATCACCCAGACTTGAAGTCACCGGTCCGAACGTGGCCGTGGAGAGGACGAGCTCATGAAACGCATACATATAACAGTCGATGAGGGCGCTTCATCGCGGTCCCGTCACCGGCGCGCACTCCGGTTCTTCAAACTGTGTCTGAAGCAGCGAGAGGCCTGTCGTGCCGCTCTCCTCTGCGCAGTCCTCTTCGTTCTCCAGAGCGCCTTCCTCGTGATGAGCATAGGAATGGGAGCAGGCGCCCCTCCAAACCACCATCAGGTCCTGAATTCCTCGGATTCGCAGGCCATCTCCATCGTCACGCGAGCCTCGTCGCAGAGCACCTTCTGCGTTCCCCAGGGCGGGCCCCTCCCCGTTCTCACGCCCTCCGGGAAACGAGCGAACAGAATCGCCAGAGAGTTCGATCCGCCGGCACAGAAATGGCTAGCGGGACATCGGGGAATTGATATTGATGCACCCGCTCATTCAAAGGTTCTCGCGCCTGTGAACGGCACCGTAAAATTCGTGGGAAAGGTTGCAGGTAAAAGCGAGGTGAGTTTCTCAGCATTCTCGGACGACACCGTCATTTTTTCATTTGAACCGGCCCAGACACGGCTGCATGTCGGAGATTCGCTGACAAAGGGCGAACCTCTGGCCACAGTTCAAGGCGAGTCGGACCATTGTGCGGACACGTGCGTCCATTGGGGAGCCCGACGAAATGGCGTCTACGTCGATCCGCGAACCGCCTTGGATCCCGTGCGCATCATTCTCAAACCCGTCGAATGACCGTCCTCACAACCCCGCGTCAGCGGCCGAAACGTAGCCTGTATCGATCAGTGCGGTCTTGAGATTACTGCCGGTCACACCGACCAATGACCGAGTGATCACGGCGACTTTGTGCCCCTTGAGCGTGACTGAGGAGGAGGCATACGAACCTGAGGCCTTCGAGACGGTCAATTTCGCGTGACGGGCGACGTCCGCACAGGCCTTGGCGACGTCTGTGGCCAAGGCCGTTCTGTTCTCGAGGCCGGTGAGCCATTGTTTGCCACTCACCACGAGTTGCACGTTGCTCGCGTAGCTTCCGAAGCCTGTGACAATGGGCCACTGCTGTGCCTCGTCACTCGAACTGTCTGAATCGGAGTCGTCGTCTCCACTGTTCAGAGAAGAAGATGGGGAATCTTCTTCCGCGGACGGTGAGGGGACTTTATCCTTGTTGAGGTCACTGTTACCGGTGATGTTGCCGACGATTCCCCCGATGGTGATTTCGGGATTGATATCCGCCGCTGAACCCGTGTATCCCCGATCCTTGAGGACATTTGACACCTGTGCCGCCAAGAAATCATTCGATGCAATGACCCCATCGAGCTTGACAGGGGAACCAGTTGAGCGCGCATCGCTCGAAGCGTCCAGTATCTCTTCAAAACCCGCTTGAGCGGTGGTGGCAGAGTCCGCCTCGAGGAGGACTCGCTTCCACGAGGCAGCGCTGGAGGTCTTCGTTACTCGGCCCGACCCACTGATCACGCTTCCCGCCTTGAAATAAGGCCCGAGAACGCTCCACACCCCACGGAAGAAATCGGAGGAGATGGTGGTGTTAGATTCCTTGGGAATGACAATTTCGATCCGCTTTGGATTCTGAGCCGTCGCCTCGCTCAACTCGAGCTTTTTCGCGAGTTGGTTCGCCTGCAGCGCGCCGATGTCATAGGCGTCCGACGTCTTGACGAACCCATCCGCCACAACACCCGGAAGATGCCGCGACACCAGAACGATAGTGTCCCCTGCCTTACGCAGGGCGGCACTCGAAGCGACGATTGATTTCTCCGCTTCCTCTTGCTCCTCCTGCTGATCGGCGGTCAGCGTTGCCGAAACAGTCGAAGCCTTCTCCAGATGCCCGCTCCCATCCCCGATGAGATCGCCGAACTGTTTCGTCTCTGAATCAAGGGTGAGGGCCGGGGCCAGGAGAACAACGTCATGGGTGTCGGAGTTTGACGACGCCCCCTCGTCACCGGCATCGGCGGTGACATCGCTGACCAGCTGTTCGAGAGCCTGCGCCTGATCCTTGAGGGATCCGCTAGCGGTCACGTTGACCGAATCGGACGCGTACCCCTCCTCCTCAAGCTGCTTCGTCACTGCAGAGGTAAAGCTGCCCCACTTGTTTGTGGGAGTGTTCTGCGTCAGGGTGATTCCGTCGGAGGGAACGAAGATGTCGACCCGAGAGCCCTCCGGTATTTTCTTGGTTGTGGCACTCGATGTCGTGTCGGAATCCGTCGAGTCCGATGGAGAAGCCTGTGAGATACCGCATGCGGCGAGTGCCATCACAGTGCAACTCGCCACAGCAGCTGAGAGTATTCGTCGAATTAGTCGTACACGCATCAGTGAAATTGTAAGCCTACGCGGCGAGATTGCGCTCCAGGTTCTCCGCCAGCGCGTCCATGAAGCCATCGGTGTCGAGCCAATGCTGAGTGGGTCCCACCAGCAGTGCCAAGTCCTTCGTCATCTTTCCGCTCTCCACGGTGGAAATGATGGTGTCTTCGAGCGTCTGTGCAAAGCGTGCGACCTCGGGAGTCTCGTCGATCTTGGCGCGTTGCTTCAACCCACCGGTCCACGCGAAGATGGAGGCGATGGGATTGGTGGAGGTCTTCTCACCCTTCTGCCAACGACGGTAATGCCGCGTCACGGTGCCGTGAGCTGCCTCGGCCTCGACGGTCTTGCCATCGGGGGTCATCAGGACGGATGTCATCAGCCCCAGCGAACCGAAACCCTGGGCAACAGTGTCGGATTGAACGTCGCCGTCGTAGTTCTTGCACGCCCAGACGTAGCCGCCTTCCCACTTGAGAGAACTGGCCACCATGTCGTCGATGAGTCGGTGCTCGTAGGTGAGTCCCTCCTCTTCGTAGCGCTTCTTGTACTCAGTCTCGAAGACCTGTGCGAAGAGATCCTTGAAGCGACCGTCGTACGCCTTGAGAATGGTGTTTTTCGTCGACAAATACACCGGGAAGTGCCGCAACAGGCCGTAGTTGAAGCAGGCTCGGGCGAAATCGATGATGGAGTTGTCGAGATTGTACTGAACTTGAGCGACCCCCGAACCTGGGTAGTCGTACACGACGTGTTCGATGGGCTCGGACCCATCCTCCGGCGTGAAGGTGACGGTGAGACGCCCCTTGCCGGGAACCAGGAAATCCGTGGCCTTGTATTGGTCGCCGAAGGCGTGGCGTGCCACGATGATGGGCTTCTTCCAGCCCGGAACCAAACGTGGGACGTTGGAGATGACGATGGGTTCGCGGAAGATCGTGCCGCCGAGAATATTGCGGATGGTGCCGTTGGGCGACTTCCACATCTTCTTGAGATGGAATTCTTCGACGCGGGCCTCGTCGGGGGTGATGGTGGCGCACTTGACACCGACGTGATGGCGCTTAATTGCTTCGGCGGCATCGATCGTGACCTGGTCGTCGCTCGCATCGCGGGATTCAATGCCCAGATCGTAGTAGTCCAGATCAACGTCGAGGTAGGGCAGGATCAGTTGACTCTTAATCTGCTTCCATATCACTCGCGTCATCTCGTCGCCGTCGAGCTCTGCGATAGTGCCCTTCACCTGAATCTTTGCCATGGGAATCCCTCCGTCCGGGGCCGGCCTGCGCAGACCGTCTCGCGTTCTTTCTCTCCTTTTTAACGCACCGGCGTTACGAACACGCGACTGGGTCACAGTGCGGTCGTGCGGCGAGTCATCAGATGGTCACACACCCTCGATAACGTAGGCAGTATGACTGAAGAGATTTCAATCGGCCGCGGTAAGACCGGCCGCATGGCATATTCACTCGACGATGTCGCCGTAGTCCCCTCGCGCCGCACCCGTGATCCCCGCGACGTTTCCACCGGCTGGCAGCTCGACGCCTATCACTTTGACATCCCCGTTTTGGGCGCCCCCATGGACTCTGTCATGAGCCCCCAAACCGCCATTGCGTTGGGCAAGGCCGGGGGCCTCGGCGTCCTCGACCTCGAAGGCCTGTGGACCCGGTACGAAAATCCCGTGCCCTATCTCGAAGAGATCGCACAGATTCCCGCCGACCAGGCAACCCGCCGCATGCAGGAAATCTATGCGGAGCCCATCAAACCGGAGCTCATCACCAAGCGCCTGCATGAGATTCGCGACGCCGGGGTCACCGTCGCCGGAGCCCTCACTCCGCAACGCACGCAGGAATACTATTCGACAGTCCTTGACGCGGGAGTAGATCTCTTCGTCATTCGTGGCACGGCCGTTTCCGCGGAGCACGTCTCGACGAATTCGGAACCTCTGAATCTCAAGCGCTTCATTTACGAACTCGACGTTCCTGTCATCGTCGGCGGAGCAGCCACTTACACGGCGGCACTCCATTTGATGCGGACTGGAGCGGCAGGAGTCCTCGTCGGTTTCGGTGGCGGGGCCGCATCTGCAACGCGCATCACCTTGGGAGTCCACGCTCCGATGGCGACGGCGATCTCCGACGTCGCGGCAGCGCGCAGAGACTACATGGATGAATCCGGCGGACGCTACGTTCACGTCATCGCAGACGGCGGCATGGGCATCGCTGGCAGCGTCGTCAAGGCCGTCGCCCTGGGTGCGGACGCGGTGATGCTGGGAACCGCACTCGCACGAGCCGATGAGGCACCCGGTCGCGGCATGCACTGGGGCTCTGAGGCTCACCATCCCGAGCTGCCACGCGGTTCTCGCGTCAACGTGGGAACTGTCGGCTCGCTCGATCAGATTCTCTTTGGACCCAGCCACATTGCTGATGGCAAGACGAACGTCGTCGGGGCTTTGCGCCGAGCGATGGCCTCCACCGGATATCTCGATCTCAAAGAGTTCCAGCGGTGCCAAGTGGTGGTGACACCCTATCAGCAGTTGTAGGAGTTAAAGTCGCAGCGACTTCATCACTTCACGAGGCGTCCTCTCACCGGGGGCGCCTCTTTTTATTAAGGAAACAGGGATCACATCGGTTCTTTGGTAACCGATGTGGATAAGTTATCCACATTTTCTACATATTTGGAAAAATCTGTTTCCGATAATCGACACTCATATAAAATGTGTCTATGGACGACGACACTATGCAAGTCGTACGTCTCAGAGAGCTGAACTGCATTTGCACAGAGAGAAGACTGTATAAGAATTCCCCTCCTGTCCGGATACACATCTCCCTCTGCGACCCGCACGACCGCAACACCAACGAATGTATGTGGCTGGCAAACCTGTGCTGCCAGTTGGCCTTCAAAGCCACGGACGTGGCGCGTGGCCGCCTCGACCCCAAGGTCCTCATGAAGGAAATGGGCGCGCAGCTCATCGAGCAAATTCTCAATCTCGATGTCATCTTGGAGATTCACCATCAACACGTCAACAGACAGACACTGCTTTTCGCTGCGAAGTTTCCCATTCAAATCTGTGGATTGCAGGCGGTCGTCATTCACCGCAACTGTTTTGACGCGTGTGTCTCCATGAAGATCGGTGCCGAGTTTCACTGTGCAAACGTCGTTCTCAGCCTGGTTGGCAGCCATTGGAAGTGCACTACGTTTCAGCTGGCTTAGAGAATAATCTGTGGCGAGTTACGAATCTTCTCAGGTGTGGCGCTTATAGTCGGAAGAATGCTACGTGAATATTCGACACCCATGTCGCACCAACTCACTGCCGATTCCGACACTCTCTATAAGCTGCTTTCCGACCGTGCGGAGAAATACCCAGACGATACAGTCGCAGAATACAGGGATCCCGTCACCAAGCAGTGGATCAACGTCAGTTCGGTCCAGATGAACGAGACCACCCGCACCGCCGCCAAGGGACTCATCGCACTGGGAGTCTCCCGAGGTGACACCGTGGTGATCTACTCTGCGACGCGCTATCAGTGGGGAATCGTCGACTTCGCCTGTGCCGCCATCGGCGCAGTGCTTGTTCCCATCTACGAGACTGACTCTTCAACTCAGGCGCTCGGCATCATCGAGGACGTCAACCCTGTCGTCGCCTTCGCCGACAGCCCTGAACACACACTGTGCCTCGAGCAGGCGAAAGCCACGGTAGAGACACTCTCTTACGTGTTCAGCTTCGAATCTGACGGTCTCAAGGCCCTCAACGACTGGGGAAGCTCCGTCACCGAGGAGGCCCTCGACGCGCGAATCGCCACCGTGCGCGCCGACGACCCGGCGA
>JALCOX010000046.1 GCA_022649925.1 Bifidobacteriaceae bacterium
ACGGCGACGTGGTGGATCTCTACCACGGCAAGGCCGGTCTCGTGGGCTCGGTTCCGTGCAATTACGTGTATGTGGACGGCGACTCGGTGGGTGAACTCACCGACGACGAGCTTGAAAAGCGCAGAATTCTGGGCGAAGAGGGCTTCGTGTCATCCTTCGTCGTGGTTGACACCGAGAACCACGAAGTGGTCAAGGGCCCGCGCATCTTCCTCAACGCCGTTGCGGAGGACGAGTCCGAGTTTGACCAGGTGAAGTCTCAGATTATTGAGCAGCTTGAAGATGCCATGATGGGTGGAAACAAAGACATCCATAAGCTCCAGCAGATGATGCGTCGGACGCTGGGTGGCTGGGTCGCACGCAAGCTGCACCGCAGGCCGATGATCGTTCCTGTCGTTGCGGACATCGCCAACGTCTGAGTGCTGTGAAAGAAGTGAAGTAAAGACTGATTGCGCCGATTCGTTGCAGAGTCGGCGCAACTTTTGGTCGAAAGGGGCAAAATGCCAGGACAGAATTTGACAAGGGACGAAGCACAAGTACGCCGCGAGGCCGTGTCGCATGTTCGTTACATCGTTCACTTGGACCTGACGAAAGGTGCGCAGACCTTTGTGTCTACCACCAAGATCAGCTTCGACGCGGGTGAGGGAACTTCGACGTTCCTCGATCTCGTGGCACCACGGGTGAAGTCCATTCTTCTCAACGGAACTCCGCTCGACGTGGAGACCTCCTACAGGGATTCGCGCATCGCTCTGAGCGGTCTGTCCTCACACAACGAGGTTGAGATCGTCGCCGTCTGCGAATACTCGCATACCGGAGAGGGCCTGCACAGAAGTGTCGACCCCTCGGACGGCAATGTCTATCTGTACACACAGTTCGAGGTCCCGGACGCGCGCAGGGTCTATGCGGTCTTCGACCAGCCCGACATCAAGGGCGTTTTCAACTTCTCCGTCACAGCGCCCGCGTCGTGGGAGGTCATCTCCAACATGCCCGCGGCCTCCGAGGAAATCGAGGGTCAAACGGAGCCAGGAACCCTGGAACGCGGTGCCATCGAAGGCGTGAAGAAGTGGGAGTTTTCGCCCACGCCGCGCATGTCGTCGTACCTGACCGCTTTCATCGCCGGCCCCTACGCCTCGTGGCACACTGAGTACGCCAACGAGGACGGTCGCACCATTCCGATGGGGATGTATTGCCGCCAGGCGCTCAAAGACGCCATGAGCAAAGACGTGGACTATCTCTTCGACATCACCAAGCGCGGCTTCGCCTTCTATGCCAAGACCTGGGGAGTCCCTTATCCCTACGCAAAGTACGACCAGATCTACGTCCCCGAATACAACGCGGGCGCGATGGAGAACATAGGCGCAGTGACGATCCGCGACACCTACGTCTTCGAGTCGAAGGTGACGGACGCCTATGCGGAACGCCGCGTCGTGACAGTTCTGCACGAGTTGGCGCACATGTGGTTCGGAGATCTCGTCACCATGAAGTGGTGGAACGACTTGTGGCTCAATGAGTCCTTCGCCGAGTTCATGTCTACGTTGGCCTCCGCAGAGGCGACCGACTGGAGCGACGCTTGGGCGACCTTCACCTCCGGTGAGAAGAGCTGGGGCCAAGGTCAGGATCAGCTGCCCACCACGCACCCCATCGCCGCTCCCATCAACGATCTCAACGATACCCAGGTCAACTTCGACGGCATCACCTACGCAAAGGGCGCCTCCGTGCTCAAGCAGCTGGTGGCCTACGTGGGCCGTGAGCAGTTCTTCCAGGGAATCCACAATTACCTCACCAAGTATTCCTACGGCAACGCAACGCTCGCCGACCTTTTGGCTGAGCTCGAGAAGACGAGCGGCCGCGATCTCAAGACGTGGTCGAAGCTGTGGATTGAGCAGTCGGGCATCAACACCATCGCCACCGAAGTTGAGACCGACGACTCTGGCGTCATTACAGCCTTTGCACTGCGTCAGACTGCGCCTGATGCGCATCCGGTCCTGCGCCCCCACAGGCTCAAGGTCGGTTTCTACGACCTCGATGCCAGCGGTTCAGGTGCCGTCGTGCGCACCGATTCCGTCGAACTCGACATCGAGGGTGAGGTTACTCAGGTACCTGAGCTCGTCGGACGCAAGCGTCCTGGATTTATCTTGGTCAACGACGACGATCTCACCTATGCCAAGCTGCGTTTCGACGCAGAATCAGTGGCCTTCCTCGAGCAGCACCTCTACGCCTTCGACGATGCGCTGGCGCGTGCGGTCTCCTGGCTCACGCTGTGGGACATGACGCGCGACGGCGAGTATCCGGCCGAAAAGTTCATCGGTGTCTCGCTCAAGGCCCTCTCCACGGAGAAGGAATCCACCACTTTCCGCTACGCACTCTCTCAGGTCGAGATGGCGGCGCGTCACTACGTGGCGAATCGTCGCCGCGCAGATGTGCTCACCGTGGTTGCCTCGAGCCTGTGGACTTTGGCGAACGAGGCGGCTCCCGGTTCGGACGAGCAGTTCCAGCTCGTCAGCGCCTACCTGACGTACGGAACTGACGCCGAATTCGAAGATCATGCACGCGGACTGCTGTCGGGGCAGCTTCAGCTGAACGGACTCGACGTCGACAACAACCTGCGCTGGTCGATCCTGGTGGCGCTCGCCGACAAGGATCTCCTGGCTGACGGTGAGATTGATCGGGAGCTCGCCGCTCGGGATACCACGGAGAATAGGCAGTTTGCGTACCAGGCCAAGGCTCAGATTCCCAGCGCCGACGCCAAGGAATGGGCGTGGAATACCGCGCTGACCGACGACTCGCTCACCAACGCGCAGATCGAGGGCGTCTCCTCGGGCTTCTCGTCGACTGATCGTCCTGAGCTCTACGCAGGTTACGTTTCCAGATTCTTCGACCAGGTTGAATGGATTTGGAAGAACAAATCCTTCCACATGGCGGAGGTGCTCTTGGTGGGTACCAACCGCGGCTATGGCCTCTATCCCGGATTTGCGGCGCCCTCGGCGCTCGTCGAGGCGGGGGAGAAGTGGCTGACGGAGCACCCTGGCGCCGACCGTGCGCTGCGCCGTATGGTGATCGAGAATCTCGAGACCTCGAAGAGGAATGCTCGAGTTCAGTCGTACAACGCACTGTTGCAGTAGGGGAGCTCACGCGGTGCACGGGGCCGGAGGAGTTCTGTGAAAGGGACGCACTCCGGCCCCTTTTGTGCGCCGCGGATGGCTAGACTCGAAGACTTGGAAGGCTAATCGAAGGGGACACACACATGCCACGACTTTTTGGAACTGATGGAGTCAGAGGTCTCGCCAACGGCTTGTTGACGCCGAAGATGGCGCTTGACTTGGGTGAAGCGGCCGTTCGAGTTCTCGGATCCGAACATCACGGTGAACAGGGCGCTCGTCGCCGTGCACTGGTGGGGCGCGATACGCGAGTTTCTGGTGACTTCTTGGGTGCCGCCCTCTCTGCCGGCATGAGCGCTGGCGGTTTCGACGTCATCGACGTTGGTATTCTCCCCACACCCGGCATCGCCTTCCTCACCTCCGTCCTCAACGTGGAGATGGGCGCGGTGATTTCCGCCTCGCACAATCCCATGCCCGACAACGGCATCAAATTCTTCGCTCGTGGCGGCTTCAAGCTTCCCGATGCCAAGGAGGACGAGATCGAAAAGATCCTCGGCCAGGATTGGGATCGCCCGACCGGCCAGGGTGTCGGCCGCATTTCCCACGACACGGTGACGGCGACAAATCTCTACATCAATCACCTCGTTGAAACGGCGACGTCGACGAGCGAAACGCCCCTCAAGGGGCTGCGCATCGTGATGGATTGTGCAAACGGTGCGACCTCCGTCGTTGCCCCCGAGGTTCTGCGCCGTGCGGGAGCGGACGTCAATGTCATCAACGCTTCCCCTGACGGCTACAACATCAACGATCACGCCGGTTCCACGCATCCCGAGCAGCTGCAGGCCATGGTCGTGGCCTCAAAGGCCGACATGGGCGTGGCCTTCGACGGAGACGCAGATCGCTGCCTCGCCGTGGACGCGACGGGTCGTCTCATCAACGGTGACCAGATCATGGGCATCCTCGCCCGGGCCAAGAAGCGCGAAGGCAAGCTCAATCACAACACCCTCGTGGTGACGGTGATGAGCAATCTCGGCCTCAAGCTCGCGCTCGAAGACATAGGCATCACGACCGTCGAAACCAACGTGGGCGATCGCTACGTTCTCGAGGAGATGCTGCGCGGGGATTACAGCATCGGCGGTGAGCAGTCCGGCCACGTCATCAATCGCGAATTTGCCACCACCGGAGACGGTACCTTGACGGCCCTCACTCTGGCGGCGGAGGTTGTGCGCTCCGGCAAGAGTCTCGAGGACCTCGCCAACGACTTCCCTCAGCTCCCGCAGAAGCTCATCAACGTTCCCAACGTCGACAAGATGGCAGCGAAGACCAACGCCGCCGTTCAGGCAGCGGTGAAGAAGGAAGAGGGCGTGCTCGGCGACACGGGCCGCGTTCTGCTCAGGCCTTCCGGCACAGAACCGCTCGTTCGCGTCATGGTCGAGGCAGCGACGCAAGAGCAGGCCGACGAGGTCTGCGACCGGCTGGCAAAGGTCGTCGCCTCCGAGCTGGCGATCTGATACTTCGAGCATCAAGAATTTGAGGTGGGGCATGTTCGCGATGAATAAGCGGGTGGACCGCAAACTCAACAAGGGCGTGGAACGGCTACTGAAGTCCGCCGACGCCGACGGCGTCATCCCCATTGTTGCCGTGGGGGAGCCCGTGCTGCGCCAGCAGGCGGAGAAGTACACGGGACAGTTGAGCGAGAAGACGCTCAGCAGACTCATCGCCACCATGCACACGACCATGCTCGAGGCTCCTGGTGTTGGGCTGGCGGCTCCACAAGTTGGGCTGCCGCTCGCCTTTGCCGTGGTCGAGGACCACGCCGTAACGGATGATGATTTTGACGACGAGATCGGTGCCTCTGATGCTGTCGATGCCTCTTCCGAGAGTGTGCTCCCCGAGGATGAGGACGAAGAGGCCGACCCTCGCGAAATCGGGGAATTCCCCTTCCACGTGATCATCAATCCCTCCTATGAGCCGGCGGGGACCGAAACTCGTAGCTTCTATGAGGGCTGCCTTTCGCTGCCCGGTGTTCAAGCGGTTCGCAAACGCTGGCGTGACATCACCGCCACGTGGCAGGATGAGGACGGCACCAAGCACACGGAGCATCTTCACGGTTGGCCGGCGCGCATTTTCCAACATGAAACCGACCACTTGAGTGGTGAGATTTACATCGATAACGCGGAAATTCGCTCGATCAGTACCGATGAGAATCTCGGTCAATACTGGTGGGAGCCCGTTCCGCGCGATGCAGCGAAAATTCTCGGTTTCGATCTCTGAGCTTTATGAACGTACAAATGACGCGCTGAGCATGGCCTCAAGGTCTCTCAGCGCGTCATTCATATATGAGGATATTTGGCCTCTTTAGTGGAGGATTAGGGGCGTTCCGTTCACTATTTTTCTTTTCGTTCCCGGTATTTACGAACTGCGAAACGAACCGCAAAAAATGCGCCGACAATGAGTGCGGCAACGATCAGGAACCAGATTAGTCCAGCAATTGCAGCTCCAGCCATGGTGGAACTCCTTCCTCGAATCAAATGGAACAAAGTAATAGTTTTGTTTCGGAACGAGAGGACTCAACGACGAATGAGATACCTCGCTGCACCTCCTCTGATCTGACAGTTAGTTATGACTCGTCCACGCGTTGTCGCCAGTAACGTTGACTTGCATCCAGCAAGTCCAACCGACAGGGAATCCGCGGAATGCGACATCAAAATTCGAGCTTAGTCGAACTTTTGAAGACGATATACGATCAAATCTGAATCCACTGAGTGATCCACCAATAATGTGGTGATGATAGGCGCGGTAGCTTGTAATTCTGGGACTCTTGTGACTTTTAGTTTGATAGTTGAACATAAATCCCATGCTGATGAAGATGAGATTTACTGTGCTATCGCAGTTCTTCCAATAACGCATTTTCCCAGATGCATGGTATTGGCAGCCGCTGATTCCACGTGTTTGCTTTCCATCCCGTGATGCAATTGAATCGAAATCAGGGAGAGTTGATACTGAGATTGATCCATCTTTAAAGGTGTCAACTGTGCGAATGACGTCTCCTCCTTTGAACTTTTCAGTTTTAACGGGGGTGGAGCCAGGTATTGCAGAATCCCAGATCTGTCCGGATGCGAGATTTGCCACCAATTTATCTGCCGTTTGAGGACTGACATCATATTGCGCAAGCTCGGAGAGCAACTCCTGTTTTTCGGATGAGGTTAAGCTAAGTGTTGTCTCAGAAGTACTAGCATCAGTAACTTCGGCTGCGTTTGCAACGCTCGCGGGTAGGGCGAGGGTTGAGATTGCGCAAAGCGCCGACAATATAATTTTTCCTAATCGTTTCATTTTGATCTCCTCTTTGGCAGGCTTATGAGGCCTCGTGATAACGGCATTCAGAATGTATCTCGCAATTTGTCTCATGATAGATAATTCGCAAACGAACGTTTGCAGATTTATTAATAAAAGGAGGGATTGAGAGCACTACGGAGAGTATAAAAAGAAAGGAAAACCGTGAAATTGCTATCAACAACGCTGTGAGCTGTACTTCTTTCGGAGAAATTGTCTGTGTTGATGCATGGCTGGAAAAGAAGGGAATATTTCCAGTGTTTTCAGCAAAAATGATGAGTGTTCAGCATGCTTGGTGTCCTGCACGGCTTTAAAGAATCTGTAATCATTAAAGCGGTTCGGAAAGAGGAATCTTTGCAAAGAGAACCCAGGTATCCATCTGTGCTGAATAATTCATCTCCCCTCCCGCTTGAACAATTGCCCTTCTATGTAAGCTGAGGCCCATTCCGGATTTATGGAAATGAGGTAGCGTCTGTTCACTCGATAAGGGATTGATTTCTCTCAGAATTGCTTGGGTCCTTTCGATGCGAATCGAAATTGCGTAAGAGGAATCTTGAGGATTGCAATGCCGAGCGATATTCGCATAAATCTCATGAATGAGTTGGATAATCATCTTTTCATTGGCGTCGTTTACGTGGCTATATTCCAAACTTGTCGAAACTTCACCTTTAAACCCCAGAATGCGCATCCGATTCTCTTCGAAATCAATGGCTTGGCTCGTCTGCTCTTCAAGAGACAGTTGAGCGAGGGAGGTCTTAACTGGATCTGTATTGTCGTCCTTGCTAAGGACACCTACTATCTCCCTGATTTCGTTCAATGTCGAAAGTGCCGCATCGTGAATTGTGGGGTTTTCTTCTTGCGTAGCTAACACAATATAAGACAAATTACCTGCCACCGAATCATGGAGCTTTACGGCAAGAGCATCATTGGCCTGGAGTTGCGCATTCTTTCGTTGAGCTTGTTCTAAAAGGTGCGAGGTATCGCGGTTTTTCCGTATTATTTCCTGCGATTTTATAGTGACGCCGCACAACCAGCATAAGAGGAAAAGTGTGCCGAAGATTATTACTTCGCTGAGATCAACATGATTTCCATTGCTCAGTAGCGAATCAACGAATTTGGAGACGACGACCAGCAAGGTGACGGTGAGAGAGAAGGTATTTGAACAAAAATAGCCAAGCACAACGAGCGCCAGCAATACTCCCCACAATTGGCTAAAGGAAAAATCGAAGGGAACAACGGAAGTTACTGCGTAAACCGCGGCTATTCCAGTGCATGAGATTTTCGGGAAGACCGGAATAATCAAAATCAGAACAAGATGGATTCCGAAAACAATGCCCGAAAGAAAGGAGGTTGCTTCTCCTGATAAGAACGCAGAGGCAGACAGCACTGCGACGATGAAAGCCGCAGCGGTTAAAATCCAGCGGGATTTGAGCTGTCTCACAATTCTTTGCGCGTTTACCATAACTTTTGCTCCTTCAGCCATGTGATGACCGCCTGAGTGAGGTTTTGAGCTCCTAGTTTCTTTCGCGCTCTCGCTGCGAGTCCTCTGACTGTTCCATCTGCTATCTGAAGCTTCTCCGCTATTTGCACCAGGGACAATCCGTCTGCTGAAAGTTCGAGTATCGTCATTTCGGTTTGTGAGAGTCTGTGCTGCGGATGGGAGGAATCCTGCGGATGCTTTAACAGCTTCCGGTGCGCGTCACCGGCAGACACAAAGTCAACATTCGAGTCCGATGGCCAGCACTTGCCCTCAAGAAGTGCCGGAATTGCTCTACTCAGTTGGAATGTATCCGTCTTATCTATGATGCCCTGTGCTCCTGCTTCGGCTGCGGCCCGCGCATATTGTTCCAGAGGGAAAGCAGTGATGCAGAGAAGCGGTAATTCTGGGTCCTTTTCTCGTATAGCGTGACACACCGCGCTGCCAGTAGTGTCGCCGAGCGACATATCCACCACGAGAAGATCAGGACGGGATCCCGATTGCCGACTCAGTTCTATGGCTTTGCGCCCAAGGAGAGCAGTCCAACCAATTTTTACATTTGGAATAAGTCGTGGGATGCGCGCTTGAAGCATTTGAAGGACCAAGACGTCATTGTCAACGATAGAAATAGTTGCATGGTTACCTTCCATATGCAAAAGAATACATGTCTGAAAGGATTCCTTATTGATCGATTGATCGACCGTTTCTATGTTAATCCACTCTAAATCCAGTCAGTCGAAAGTGAATTGAGATCCTCGAAAGTGAATTCAGGTTCTCGCAAGGTAACTCCGTGCCTCGAAAGGTACAGACCCCGTGTAGTCTCACGTGAAATCGGTATTATGGTGCGGTCATCATGCGGAATTTTTCGTCGTATAAACGGGCTTCATCCCTTTCGAGTCCCGAGACTCACTGTTGAAGCCCTGAATTCACTTTCGAGACTTGGAATTCACTTTCGAGCCACAGAGCTCACGCCCACTGCGCCCAACCGGTGAACCACCCGCGCAAATCGTAGAAGAGTTGTGGCGCATTCGTCTGCAAACTGTCGATGCGACCCGGCATGACGAAGGTGAGTGCTGCGAGAATGAGGCTCACGCCGACAAGTACGGCCACTGCCACTCGCACCGAGACGAGTGCAACGTCGGGAAGTCTGTGGCTCCCGAGGGCATCTGGGCGAGACTTCTCGCGCCCCCAGGCCTCGAGCATGCAGGCCCCCGCAATGGCGGCCAGCGCCACGCACCAGCCGAAGTCTGCCATGTAGCGCCAGGAGAGTCCGGCCTTATAAGCGTCGAAAACACAGAGGCCGGTCGCCATGACAAGCGACGTCACAATCACCCCATACGCGTGATGTTGCTGCGCACGCTTCCTCATGAAGACCGCCACAATCCCGAGAAGTGCAAAGGGAACGAGCCAGAAAAAGCCTCCCGCGTGTGGTTCGGTCAGCTGCCAACTGCTCAGCGGAGTCTGGGTGAGGCCCAGGAAGGGGAACGAGGTGGTGAAATGAGGTGGTTGGAACAGGTAGTAATACGTGATGGGAGCGATGAGCTTAACGGGTTCCTTGTACGTTGTGAGATCGGTGACGGTGAGTTGATAATCGTTGCCAAAGTTGAGGAAGGATCCGAAGCGCCAGAAGTTGTAGCCCAGTATGGGCACACAGATGAGGGCCGCTGGCAGTAGGGCCGCGAGGTCGTTCTTCAGCGACGACAACGGCCGTAGTGTCGTGGCCTGCCTCGATGGAGGGACCGTCGTCAGCGTCTCCGTGCTCGCAGGACTCCTTCGATTTTTCCATGCTCGCGGATTGAAATAACTGAAGAACGCTCCGGCGCGAATCTCGGGCCAAAAGAGCGGAAAGGCGAGCAGTGCCGCCAGAACGAAGGTGGGTCTGCATCCCAAATTCGCCGCTATGCACAGGAATCCGAGACTGACGCGCCAGCGTGAGATTCTGAGCCCCCCATCATCACGCACAAGCCTCGAACCCATCCACAACCACAGCCCGAGCGTGGTGAGCACGAGGGAGCTGAGCATGGGCACGGCATAGAAGTTGAGTCGGAACGAGAGAAAGAACAGGTTGGCCCCGCAGAGGAAGCCTCCGACGCAGAGGATCGCCATGCCCAGTGAGGTCTGGGGGAAGTAGCGCGCGATGAAGCGAACGCTCATCAGCGTGCCAGTGAGCGCCAGGAGCACAAGCAGCAGCACGACAATTGCGGACGTTGACACCGCGATGCCGCCGGGAACCCACAGCGAGGTGAGCGCCTGGAAGGGCAGATACAACACGACTGCCGGCAGCGCGCCAAAGTAGCAGTACCAATGGCCGTTGTAGAACGCATGATCCCAAAAGATCGGTGTAACGCCTCCCGAGAGCAGTTGTGAGCGCACCTGCGTGGAGTAGGGATTGGCGGCGTCCGCTAGCGCCTGCGGAACCGGTAGATCGAGCCACGGTGTGCCGTGGAGAATCGAGGTGGCCAGGCGTGAGTATTGATCGAAATCGTAGGTGTAGTCGCCGTTGGTGTTCCACACGCTGAGGGGCTTGTACCCCATCTGTGCGAGCGCGGATGCAACGAAGACAAGTCCAAGGGGGATCATGGCGGCGAGGAGGGTTCCGCGTTGGCCCCGGCTCGCGGTGTTGAGTCGAGTGCGGAACAGTCGCGATCCTGGACGAAATGCGAGGATAGACAGTGCGACCAGAGCCAAGACCGCGAGGCGTGCGACGTTGATCGAGAAGGTGGGCCTCTCGTTGATCCTGACTCCCGCGTAGGCAAAGCTCGACTGTTCGGGCTGAAGGAACCATATCCGGATTTTTGTGACGGATGTGGCTCCTTTTGCTCCCGACATGTCGAGGCGAGCATAGGTGCTCGACGCCGCCGCTGGTGAATAGTGCAGAGAGCCGATGGTGATCCAGGGGGACGCGGCCGAGGAATGGGACTGTGACGCCTGTGCCTGAATGCGGACGTTGACCGTTTTGGAGAAGTCTGGGGCCTCGGGGTTGTACCGGGCGTCACTGAGATCGGTGCGGTCCGCGGGCTGTGCTGCAGTCGGTATCAGCTGGAGGGAGGTGAGATCGACGCTCCCGGCGTGCGGTTGCGCCGCGTTGAGATCTACGTCGACGTAGCCCTTATCGGGATCGGTGAGCGTGTAGACGTCTTCAATCTTCGTCGGGCTCAATCCCTTCCCGATGCTGAGGGATTCGGAGGCGGGGGTGAGGGAGGTGGGTTTTCCCAATGAGGTCCAGAAGCCGAGGTTGAAGACGAAGACCTCGATGAGCGCGATGACGAGGACGGCGAGAAGTCCCCGATAGTGCTGGGAGAGGCTTCGACGCAGTCGTTCGGTGGTGGTCACAAGGATTATTCTATTGGCTCATGTCGGGTTGGATTGGGAGAATTGACGTATGCCATTCAGTTCCACACACAGCTCAGAAGGCGCGAACGGTGCCGACGAACAGGAACGCAACGAAGTTCTTGCCGGGCTCGCCGCCTCGTCTCAGACTCTGCATCCCATGGTCAAGAGGCGTCTGTTGCCGCCGTTACCAGGTCAGCCCGAGGAGATAACGCTTGGGTGGGTGCAGCTTCCTGCGAGCAGGGGAACCGGCTTTAGTCTCGGACTTTTCTCCGACAAACGCCACTTTTCACAAATTGCTCTCGTGGACGGTCACGGTCGCGTTTTCATGGGGGATAGCCCCACGGCAGATACTTTTGAGCGAACCCCCGCCTTCCGGTTCGTCCCCGATCAGGTGAGTGCGAGAAGCGCCTCGAATTCTGAACCTCCGCGTGGCTCCTCTTCAAAGGACGGCGACGCCAAGCGCTCCCAGGACGACGCTGCGGCCTCTTTCGCTGCTGCCTTGAGCGCGAGTCTGTCACCTGATTCATCGAAGTCACTTCACGGTGCCATCGTGGGTCAGGATGAATTCGACCATCCGCTCTGGCTCGCTGCCTGGCGCAGCAAGGCCCGTCGTTATGACCTGTTGGAGTTGCGTCCTCAACTACCCGCGCAGTTGCGGACAAATCTCGAATACCGCGACGCCATGGCCATCGCCTTCTTCAGCATTTATCTGTTGCCGCGAATGTCTGGTTTCCTCGTAGGTTACGGAGCGGGCAATATCTTCCGTCGCCTGCGCCAAGAGGCTCCCGTCGGAGCGATTCGACGCTCTGTGGCCGACGTTTTGCGCGCGTCTCAGCAAGGTCTGCGCGTCTCGGGACTGGAGGAACACTTCTCGCATCTCATGCACGAGGTGGGGGCCCTCGACGAGTTGCCTGGGCTTGAAACCGTTCACGGTGCTGAACCGATGCACCTGTTCACCTCGTCGTACTCAAAGAGCTTCTTCCTCTCGTGGAGCAACGGGCTCGAATATCGTTCGGCGCTCAAGGCGCTTCAAATTGAGGGCAATCTCAATCGTTTTGCACAGGTCAGCGCCATTTTTGAACGCAATCGCCGCCGAGGCAAGGGCTTGGTGGAAGACGAGGCGAGCGTCGCGCAGGCGGCCCGCATCGACATGAATGTTCTCGAAAATCCAGCTCTCATCGCACTGCCGACAGATCGGGTCGAATTCCCCGATGAGCAGCCGCAAGTTGACGCTGGTCTCGAGGTGTCCGACTATCCCGAATACGCCCGGAAGGAAGCGTTGAACATCGCTGCGACGGCCGTGTCGAGCGGAGCCCAGGGTGTGGGGTATGCAGTGAAGGGGTCGGAGTGGGTGTACCGCCAGACGATGGCAACTCTCATTCGCCGTCTTCGCCTCCCGTATCGTTTCGATGCCGAATTCCGTTCCAACCTCGCTGCGGGCAACGTGGCGGTTGGCTTCACGACCGCCGGCATGGCGATGATGCCGCAGTCTCGCTACGACAATTCTCTGGCCGCGTGGCGTGAGCTGAGTCGCGATGAGCGGGCGGAGATGTCCGCCAATTACAACTTGCGCGTGGGCATCATTTTGGCGGCCCTCGGTTTTGGTGCGGATGAGTCAGTGCGCTCGATCACGCTGCAAATCGACTCCATTGGCCTCGAGGAGGCAGTGGAGGAGCAGGATTCCGCCATTGCTCAGATGCTGACAGATGCTCTCTCCGCCTTTGAGCAGGCGCGCACAGGGCACGGCTTGGGAGCGACGGGTGCCAAGGGCGATCCGAAGGACGGTGACGTGCACGGCAATCCCGTCAACGCCGCGGTCCCTCCCTCACAGCCCCAGGAGTCACGTCCTCAAAGATCAACGCCGTCTACGGAACAGTCGTCGTCTGCGGAGGCCCCGTCCTCTGCGGAAACGTCACTCGGTGACGACGTCGCGTCCCAGGCTCGCGAGTCCTCAGCTCCTGAGTCTCCCGCGCAGCAGGGTTCTTCCTCTCCCAGCGAGGGGGAGGGCACGGATCTCGATGCCGCCTTCAACGCCGTGATGCAAGGGGTGGACCTTCCCGAGATGAATCTCGACGAACCGGGATCCGCGTCTGCGACCGGCGACGATGGGCCTGACAGTGATTTGCAAGACTCTGATGATGGCGGGAATTCCGGTACGAATTCCCTGACGGGCGACGCGGATGCTGCCGGAGACGATGAATCGCAGTCCTCGGACGTCGAGTTCAACCCGGCAGATCCCATGAGCGTGCTTCACAAGAATCCAACGGTGCGACGCATGCTGACGGTCACCTTCAGCCGCGACGAATTCCTGTCTCTGCTCGGAACCCTGGGCCTGACACGTCCCGTCGATTTTTACAGCACTTTCAACGCGAACATGCATCTCGCTGCCGAGGGTGGACTCCAGCCCATTGACGCGAATTCAGGATGGAGCGACGCGGCCTTTGCGCCGGTGGGGGCACAGGAGGAGCCGGAGCTTTCTGACCGGGTCTTCACCCCGCAGGTGGCACAGGTGTTGGGTGCCCAGGATTCCCTAGGGCTCTCCATTCAGCGAGAGGACCTTCTCCAGCGTGCGGTCACCTACTTCAATGAGCTGTCCCGCACAGAGTCGTTGACTCCAGTGGAATCGGCACAAAAGGCAATGAAACTCGTCGAACGAATCGACGACCCGGAACTCGCTCAAAAGGCGGGCATTGCCACGGGTGCACTCATCGACGGTCAGCCGACGCCGGATATCTCCTTCGAGATGTCAAAGGATCTCAATGCTGAACGCCTCCGCGCTCGCGACGAGCTTTTCAAGGGGCAGACGGCTCAAGCGGTCGACATTGCGCAGCAGGCGGTTCAGCGCTACGACGCGGTCTTCAACTCCAAGACGGGAATCCCGCGCTACTTCAACTCGTACGCGGAGCGCGTGGTCTACAACAAGATCTTTGCCATGCCGGGAGAGAAGACGGTCCTTATTCCAGACAACCTCTTCTACGCCCACATGGAGCTCGCCGATCTCCTCGCACAGATCAGCGGACCGCAGGCAGCAATCACGCACCTCAACAAGATGGTGTCCTACGCGCCCGCGTATCCGTTGTCCCACCTGAGGCTGTCGGCCCAGTTGGCACGCATCGAGGACTGGGATTCGGCGCGCGCTGCGACCCTGAATGCACTGCGCGTCGCGCTCGATCGTGACGACGCCGCCTTTGCGTACTATCGCTATGCGTACTCCGCCTGGATGCGCGACGAATTCGATCTCGCTGTGGCCGGCTACATTATGAGCGATGCCATTCGCCCAGGTGGGATTCCAGCGCTCCAAGGGGAGCTGGCGGAATTGACGGCTCGCGTGGAATCGCAATGCATTGAAGTTCCTCAGACGCCTGCAGAGGCGGCAGAACTCCTTGCTGATGAGGGAGTGCCTGTGTGGCCGAGCACGGAGGTCACCAAGATCGTGCGCCGCGCCGCGCGCGTGGCGGTCGACGAAGGCCTCTTCGTGCCGGCACGTACGTTGTCGCTGGCTTCCGCACGGCTCGACGATTCAAGCGAAGTGGGGCTCGACATGGTGCAAGCCCAATTCCTGAGGTCGCTCAACGCCTGAGGGGACGTCTGAAAAGACGGGGAGCGCGTGAGGAAACCGAGTGTCAGAAGAAGATAGACGAGAGGAAATGAGCACGGTGCACAGCGACGACGATCAGATGGCCCTCGATCTCGGCGACGAGAGGGAGGGGAATGCTGGCGCGGGGGCACAGCCTCCAGAGCCCGCTATGACCCGTGCTGCCACGTCGCCGCTCGAGTCACTGAAAGGAACGGACAGTGACATCGCCGTCCTCGCCCATCTCGAAGTTGCCTCGCTGAGTGCGGACACGGCGGCCCGCCTTTGGGCGCGTCTGGCGTCCTGGGTGGAATCCGATCAAATTGCCTACTACATCAACGACGCTCCCACGTCTTCGGACGCCGCTTACGACGCACGGCTGCGGACTTTGCAACAGCTGGAGTCGAACTTCCCGAGTCTCGATTCGCCTGAGTCTCCAACGCATCGCGTCGGCGGCAGTTTCTCCAACGATTTCACATCGGTACGGCATCCCTCCCGCATGCTCAGCCTCGACGACGTGTTCAGCATCGAGGAATTGCGTGAATGGCATCAAGGAATTCTCTCCTCACTCGAGTTGCCCGACGACGCCGAGCTGCCGATGACCTGCGAAGTCAAAATCGACGGCCTCGCACTCAATCTGATTTATCGCGACGGGATACTGGTGCAGGGACTCACCCGAGGAGATGGCGTCACCGGCGAAGATATCACCATGAATGTCCGCACCATTCCAACAATTCCTCAACAGCTTGACACCACCGACGCCGACGCGCCACGCATGGTCGAAATTCGCGGTGAAGTCTTCATGCGCTTCGACGACTTCGCTGCGCTCAACCGGCGGCAAGAAACCCTCGGGAAGGCACCCTTCGCCAATCCGCGCAACGCTGCGGCCGGATCTTTGCGCCAGAAGGATCCGCGCATTACCGCGACCCGCCGGCTGAGCTTTTACGCCCACGGAATCGGCCTGATCCAGTGGTCCGCGGATGACGAGGCCCGCGACCAGGTGATGGAGCAGTCCCAAGCCTATGAGCTGTACAAGCACTGGGGAATTCCGGTGTCGCCGCACAATCGCGAGGTGACCACCTTCCCCGAGATCCTCAAGATGATCGAATATTACGGCGAGCATCGCAACGACATTGAGCATGCGCTCGACGG
>JALCOX010000047.1 GCA_022649925.1 Bifidobacteriaceae bacterium
ATTCCGCACATAGCTCACCAGTCTAGAGGACTCGCACACTCTCAGCTCCGAGCGCGACGCACGCTCTGCGTATTCTCCACGTTCTCTTCTCTGCGTGCTGTGCCCGGCCCGCTCACAGCACGTGCGCGAGAAAGTCCTTGAAGCGCGACTCACTGGGGTGCGTGATGATGTCGGGCGTGCCCGACTCGACGACAACTCCACCATCCATGAAGACCACCTGGTCAGCCACCTCACGCGCGAATCCCATCTCGTGAGTCACTACGATCATGGTCATGCCCGCCGCCGCCAAGTCGCGCATCACTCCGAGGACTTCGCCGACGAGCTCGGGGTCGAGCGCGGAGGTGGGTTCGTCGAACAGCATGATGTCGGGATCCATCGCGAGCGCCCGCGCAATGGCGACGCGCTGCTGCTGTCCGCCCGAGAGCTCCGCGGGATAGTGGTCCACGCGGTCGGCCAGACCCACGCGCGTGAGCTCTGTGATGGCGCGCTGCTTGGCCTCGGCCTTCGACACACCCGCAACATGGACGGGGGCCTCCATCACATTTCCAAGCGCGGTCATGTGAGGGAAGAGGTTGAAGCGCTGGAACACCATGCCCAACTTGGCACGCTGGGCAGCGATTTCCTTCTCGTTGAGCTCCTGCAGCCGGTCCTCGCCGTTGTGCTGAACGTGGCGATAGCCGACGAGCTCACCTTCGACTTCGATGCTGCCGCCGGACAGGGTCTCCAACTGGTTGATGAGTCGCAGCAGCGTGGACTTGCCTGAGCCCGAGGGGCCGAGAATCGCGGTGACAGTTCCGGGCATCACCGTGAGGTTAATGCCCTTGAGCACGTGCAGGGCGCCGAAGGCCTTGTGCACATCCTTGACGACGACCGCCGGAGTATTCCCGGCTGGTGCATGAGTAGTGTTCTCAACTGGAGAAGTCATTTCATTCCTTACTGTTCATTCAGTGCATTGAGAAGACGCAGGAGCTCAGGCGTTGAGTCCCACCCAATTAGTCTTGTTGACTTTGTCGACCTCGTTCTTGAGGTCACCCGACGTTTTGCCGGGGAAGTGCGGGTCCACGTCGACCGCCGCGATGGCACGCTGCTCAAAGCCCTTGCCGAAATACTTCTCGAGGCGGGACTGAACAATCATGAGAATCGTCGTGATGACCAAGTACCAGATACACGCCACCACGAGCAGCGGAATCGGCTTGTAGATGCGGTTGGCGATGGCGTTGGTGGCGAATTGAAGGTCAAGGGTGAAGGGCACGGCGAGAACCAGCGACGTGGTCTTGAGCATTCCGATTGTTTCGTTGCCGACCGGGGGCACGATGATGCGCATGGCTTGGGGAAGAATGATGCGGCGCATGATCACCGAGCGACGCATGCCGAGCGCCTGTGCGGCCTCCGATTGGCCGGGGTCGACCGCTTCGAGACCTGCGCGAACAATTTCGGCGAGGTAGGCGGATTCGTTGAGGGCCAATCCGAGAATGGCACCGACTGTGGCGGTCATGACGGCCTGGGAGTCAATGGACCAGAATTCGACGCTCGTGAAGGGGATGCCGAGGCTGAGGCGAGGAATCAGCACGGAGAAGAGGCCCCAGAACACCAGCTGCGTATACACAGGGGTTCCGCGGAAGAACCAGATCCAGAACCAGCTCACGCCGCGCAACACCACGTTGGTAGAGCTGCGCATGACGGCGAGAATGACGGAGAGAATCGTCGCGATGATCATCGAGGCGACGGTGAGAATGAGCGTCCACCCGATGCCGTTGAGCACGTTCTCGTTGAACAGGTACTTCCACACCACATTCCACTCGAAGCGGGGGTTGGTCACCAATCCCTGGACCAGAATAATGGCCAACACCGCGACGATGATGCCCGCCACGACGGGTGCGACTCGGCGCACAGGAAGCGCGTCAATCCGATTTGGTATATCGACTTGAGGCTGTTTCTTCTTCCGCAATGCCATATGCTCCCACCCATTTCTTGGCCGCTAAATTCTGACTCCTGCGTGGGTCATTCTATCCCACCGTGCGTAGTAGCGCACGAGGGTGGGCCAGTGATGGTATTGCGCGGCTCACTTGATGGTCGGGTTGATGACCGGTGTGTCGATGGCGCCCGACTCGATGCCCCACTTCTGCATGATGCGATCGTAGGTGCCGTCCTTCATCAGTTCCTCGAGGGCCAACTTCACCGCCTGAGCGGTCTTGGTATCGCCCTTCTTCACAGCGATGGCCTGCGCCGTCACGTCGACGTCCTTGCCAAGCGTCTGGAGTTCATCGCCGGTCTGCTTAATGGCGTAGTTGGTCACGGGCGTATCCGCATAGAAAACTGCAGCCTTACCGGTCACCACGGCGGTGGTCACGTCGGTCTGCTGATCGTAGGAGAGAACTTCCATCTTCGATTTGCCAGCCTTCTCGCAGGCCTTGGCGGCGGCGTTGATGTCGACTTCCTCCGTCGAACCGGTCTGAACAGCCACCTTGACACCGCACAGGTTGTTCAGGTCGACCTTCTTGGGGTTACCCTTCTGGACCGCGTACGTCATTCCGGCCTGGAAATAGGTCACGAAATCGACAGCCTCCATGCGCTCCTTGCTGACGGTGAGCGCAGAAATACCCAGATCGTACTTGCTGCCAACCGAGGGGATGATGGTGTCGAGCGTCGAGGTGACGACCTTCGGCTTGAGACCGAACACCGCGGCCAGCGCCTTGGTGAGATCGATGTCGTAGCCGACTGGAGTCTTGCCGTCGGCGTCGATGAAGGCGTCGGGCGCATAGGTGGTGTCCGCTCCGTTGAGAAGGATTCCATCCTTGGTGATGGAGTCGGGCAACATGGCGGCAATCTTGTCGTTTTTCTTGATATTCGACGTGTCGAATTTCTGGAGGTCACTCTGCTTGGACGTGCTCGACGACGAGGTCGACGACGACGTATCCGCCTCATCTGTAGTGCCACAAGCTGCCAACGTGGCGGTTGCCGCAAGTGCAACAATTGCCGCGAGTGCCTTTTGACGAAGCGACGTCATGTGTTCTCCTTTATCGTTCAAACCTCAATGGATAATTTGAGGATAAATGCGCCGAGTCACAAAAACATTACGTGCTCACACTCCGAACACTCAGCCGCGCAGATTCTTTATGCGCATCGCGCGCTGGGCGTCGCGTTTATCCTGCGCCTCGCGCAGCGACTGACGCTTGTCGTATTCCTTTTTGCCGCGCGCCAAAGCGATGGACACCTTCACCCGACCGTCCTTGAAATACAGGCTCAACGGAACGATGGTGTACCCCTTCGCCTCCGTTTGACGAGCGAGCTTGGCAATCTGGACGCGATGCAGCAGCAACTTGCGTTTGCGCTTGGGGGCGTGATTGGTCCACGTGCCGTTGAGGTATTCCGGGATGTTGGCGTTTTCGAGCCACATTTCTCCGTACTTGTCGATGCTCACGAAGGCCTCTACAAGCGAGGCCCGCCCCTCACGCAGCGACTTGACTTCCGTTCCCGACAGCACGAGGCCCGCCTCGAGCTGATCTTCGATCTCGTAGTCGTGGCGAGCGCGCCGGTTGTTGGCGATGACGCTCGTACCCTGTTCCTTTGCCATAACAAATCCATTCCGCCCTGCTCCAAGCACGGGCCTGTCATATCTGGTCTTCATTATGCGCCTACCCCGTGGAACTGACGCGGATTCAGCTCTGCACGGAGTCAAGAGAATAAAAAAAAACTCCCGAGTCGCCACTGCACGCGAGCTTCGGGAGTTGAGAGACCGGACTACTGACCGGACTCCTCAGTTGTGGATGTACCAGTAGGCGTGCACGTTGCTCACGGTCTGGTAATAGATGGCGCCCTGCATCACCGCACCGCAGTTCGACGTCAGAATCGTCCCGTTCGAGTTGACGCGCTCGACGATAGCGACGTGGCCGTACACGGCGTTGGAACCGTTCTGACCGGGCAGATAGGAGACGATGGCACCCACCGCCGGGGTGTGATCCACCTTGTAGCCAAGCCGCATGGCGGAGCTCCACCACTGGCCGCCGTTGCCGAAGTACGATCCGACGGGCAGACCCAGTCGATGGCGGCGAATGTAGGCCCACCACGTGCATTGAGAGAACGGGTAGGCGTTGCCGACGTCGCCGGTCGGGTGGCCGACCCTGCCGGCGCTCGTGCGAGACGACGAACTCGAAGAGCTCGACGACGACCTCCGAGACGATGAGCTTGAATGGCTCGAGGTGGAACGTCGCGTCGACGAAGAGGTGCCGGAGGAGCGTCGAGACGAGGACGAGGCCCTGAGGCGACCCTGCTGTTCGGCGGCGAGCTTTGCAGCCTTGGCAGCGGCGGCGGCCTGCTGCTTGGTCCATTGCTTGTTATACGAGTCCACCTGCGACTGAATCACGAGGCTGTCGGCGGCCTCCTTGGCCGCGGAGGTCTTGAGCGAAGATTCTTGGGACTTCAGAGCAGACCGCTGCTTTGTGCCCTCGTCGCGCAGGGACTCCAGCTTTTCGCTCTTCGCCTCAGCGTCGGCGGCGGCGGACTGAGCGGCCGCAGACTTGGCGTCGGCGGACGACTTCAAATCGGAAATCTGCTGCTCGATGGCCGCCAGGCGTTGCTCACGATTCTTGGAAGTGCTGAGTTCCTCGGCCGAGCTGTTGGCGCTCTGCGCCTCACTGCGAGACACAGCGGAGGACGACTGCATGCTGTCGACGAAGTCGGAGGCGTCCTTGGAACCAACGACCATCGACATGGTGTCGGACGCTTGGGAGCCGTGCATGCTCGACCGAGCGACTTCGGCGACAGCCGCGTGGGCGTCGTCGTAGTCCTTGCCAGTCTGCTTGATTTTCTCTTGCAGATCGGTCTTGTCCTTCTGAGCTGCCGCGAGGCGATCCGCCGCAGCCTGCGCCTCATCCTTGGCATCGGCGGCGGCATCGTTGGCCGTATTCACCGACTCCTGCGCCGCCGGAATCTGATTGTTTGTCAGATCGTCGAGCTCGAGAATCTGCTTTTGCAGCGACGCGCTCACGCCGGAGAGCTGTGACTTCAGATTCGAGACGCGCTGCCTGCTGGCGGCCGCCTTTGATCGCGCCGACAGCAACTGCGAATACGTCACGGCATTCGCCTGCGTCGGCGATGCGAAACTGAGAGCGAGCGAGAAAACTGAGACAAAGGCCGCTGCAACAACTGCGCTGCGCTGAGTCTTCGACTTTCGTTTCATCCACACTGACATCTGGTGACCTCATTCCATTGACAACAGTTTTTCCATGCTAGGGAAAAACCGAGCCCGTCTCAAGCGGACTCACTCCTAAATTTTTGCCTATCTCACGCCTTGAGATATCGCCTGAGCGAAATCACCGAGGCAAGTACGGAGAGCAGGACCGCTCCCCCGACGAGCGCTGGAGACAACAACCACACCGTCTGGGAATTGACGAAGGATATCCACGTAATCGACTGAGACAACCAGCCGGTCACGAAGGTGTTGACCACGATAAACAGCGTTCCCACTGCCAACACGGACCCGATCAGCGCCGCGATGACACCCTCCAAGATGAAGGGCAATCGAATCGTCCAGTTCGAGGCTCCCACCAGACGCATGATCTCGGTCTCGTTCTTGCGCGACGCCGCCGACATGCGGATGGTGGTTCCAGTCAGCAGGATCGCCACGAGAACCATGACAGCAGCGAGTACCACCGTCACGGCGGTCGCCCTGTTGAGAACGGTGAAGACCGGCTCGAAAATCTGGCGTTGGTCGACCACCTCCTCGACGCCCTCGCGCCCAGAAAGGACTTGCGCCACCGCCTGGTACTTGGTGGGATCCTTGAGCTTGAGCCGCAGGGTGTCCTGCATGTCGTCAGCAGTGAGTGTGCGCCCCTGATAGACGCCACCGGGATACTGCTTGAGGAACGTGTCTTTGTAGAAGTCCTGCTTGGAGACGTAGGTGATATTCGCCACGGAATCCGAGAGCTGATTCTGAATGGTGTCTTCGATCTCCGCGATGTCGTTCTGGGACGGCGATTTACCGGAGGCACACGTCGCTGCCTGCGAAGTTCCGTCTGGGCAGAGCCACACGACGACCTCGACCTTGTCGTACCACTCCGTCTGAGCGCGCTGGATCTGGGCCTGCATCAGCGCGGAAGCTCCAATGAAGACGAACGAGATAAACGTCACCAAGGTGACCGACAGAATCATGGAGAGGTTGCGCTTCAGGCTGGTCCATGTCTCCGATAAAACGAAACGAAGTCTCATCGCGACTCCTCCTCGCTCTGGTCTGCCGCTCCGCCCTTATCTGCGGGCCGGGGCGCGGGGGGTGCTCCCGGATCGACCGAGGGCTTCTTTGGAGCCGGCGCTTTCGGCCGCTCGGAAGCCTCAGGCTGGGCAGAACCCTGCGCCGGAGGCTGGGGAACTGAAGAGATTCCCTTGCCCCACGTCAGCGTGTCCTCAACGGAGGAGAAGGTTTCACCGTAGCGACCCGTCCGGCCGTTGTGCACGGTCTTTGCCAGGCGCTGCAGTCCCGGATCGCGGGAAGGTTCCGCCGAAGCCGCCCGCTCTGCGGCATGGCTCACGTCCTTCAAAATGTTTGCGGCGCTGCCGGGCTCGCCGGTGATGGCAGTGTGCGCCTGCATCTCCACCTCGACGTCGGGGTAATAGCGGGCCGAATCGTACGAGCCCGACGCCTCGTCACGCACGACCTTGCCTTCGTGCAGCTCAACGACGCGTTTGCGCATGGAGTTCACGATCTCCTCGTTGTGCGTCGCCATGAGGATGGTGGTTCCGGTGCGGTTGATCGCGTCGAGGACCTCCATGATGCCCACGGAGGTGGTGGGATCGAGATTTCCAGTCGGCTCGTCGGCCAGCAGGATCTGGGGGTGGTTGGCGTAAGCGCGGGCGATGGCCACGCGCTGCGCCTCACCGCCGGAGAGCTCGTGCGGATAGCGATTTTCCTTGCCCGTAAGTCCGACGGTTTCCAGAACTTGGGGAACCACCGATTTCACCGTGGAATGCTTGGCTCCGATGACCTCGAGACCAAAAGCGACGTTCTGCCAGACGGTTTTGTTGGGCAAAAGTTTGTAGTCCTGAAAGACGAATCCAATGGTGCGGCGGTATCGGGGAACCAGGCGGTTCGGCAGGCGACGCAAGTCGTTGCCAGCCACGTGCACCTCACCGTCAGTCGCCTCCTCCTCGCGCAGCAGGAGGCTCAACAGGGTGGTCTTACCCGAGCCGGAAGATCCGACGAGGAACACGAAGTCCCCTCGGTTGATCTCCAAGTTCACGCGATCCAAAGCCGGACGCGCACCCTGCTGGTAGATCTTGGTCACCGATTTCAACGAAATCATTGCCATGATTGCCCTCTCTTCCACTACCCTCGGGAGCCAACCGCCCTCCCGGCTCAGCCTCTACTCTTCTTCATCCTCGTGCAGCTTCTGCTGCTGATGACGCCACCGAATGCCCGCGTCAATGAATCCGTCAATGTCTCCATCGAAAACGTTCTGCGTCTGCGACGTCTCGTAACCCGTGCGCAAATCTTTGACCATCTGGTAGGGGTGGAGAACGTAGGAACGCATCTGGTCACCCCAACTCGCCTTGATATCCCCCGCGAGCTCCTTTTTGCGCTTGGCCTCTTCCTCGTGCCGCATCACCAGCAGTCGGGACTGGAGCACCGCGAGCGCCGCCGCCCTGTTCTGAATCTGGGAACGCTCGTCCTGCATCGTGACGACGAGACCCGTGGGAATATGCGTCATGCGGACTGCGGAGTAGGTCGTGTTGACGCCCTGACCTCCCGGACCCGAGCTCATGTAAGTATCCACGCGAATGTCGGAGTCAGGAATTTCGATGTGATCGGTGGCTTCGACGAGCGGAATGACCTCGACCGCGGCGAAACTCGTCTGACGACGCCCCTGGTTGTCAAAGGGTGAGATGCGCACGAGTCGGTGCGTTCCACCCTCGACGGAGAGCTTTCCATAGGCGTAGGGCTCGTTCACTTGGAAGGTCGCGGACTTGATGCCGGCCTCTTCGGCGTAGGAGGTGTCGAGAATCTTCGTCTTGTACCCGTGCCGTTCGGCCCAGCGAAGGTACATGCGCAACAGCATCTGGGCCCAGTCGGCGGCGTCGACGCCGCCGGCGCCCGAACGGATGGTAACGACGGCCTGACGCTCGTCGTATTCCCCGTCGAGCAAAGTGTTGATTTCGAGGTCGGCGAGATCCTTCGAGATGCGCTCAATCTCGGTATTGGCCTCGTTGAGGGTATCTGCGTCGTTCTCTTCGTTGCCGAGCTCGTGCAGCATCTCGACGTCGTCGATGCGCTGACCCATCTCGTCCACGCGCCGCAGCTGCGCCTGCGCGGAGGAGAGCTTCGACGTGACCTTCTGCGCATTCTCCTGATCGTCCCAGAGGCCCGGAGCACTGGCCTCCTTCTCGAGGTCGACTATCTGTGCGCGGAGCTTATCGGGCTCAACGGCACCTGAAATAGTGGCGAACGTCTCCTTGATCGAGGAAAGTTCTTGGGAAAAATCGATGTCTGACACAATGACCACCCTACGGAATTTGAGTGAAAATACGCTGACGCGAGGGCCTTTTCAACAAGCCCTGCACATTCGTTCATACGGTGCGAAACGGAGGAAATACTGTCGATCAGCGGTGTCAAAAACCAAATCCGGACATTGCCGGCACGATGAAACCAACACCCATGGAGAGGGCGGCGAGGATGGCAATGCCTCGCGCGATGTTACGACGTGTAGCTTTCTTTCGATCGCTTTCGTTATTATGAGGACGCATAATTAGCATCGTAGCGCGAACGCCGGAGGGATGAGGATCATGGACAGCAGAAAAGCGTGGGGTTGGGGACTTGCCAGTGTTGACGACGAGGGGCGCACTCTCGACGTCTGGTATCCACATCTGAGCCTGGGGGCCGCCCCCGCGCCGGTCGACCGGCCCGCTCACGGATTCGACGCTCTCGTTCGTGAGAATCCCGACGCACGTGGCGTTCGACGTCTTCCGGTCTTCACTGAATCGTCCCTCGACGACGAGATCTCCTCCACCGCCGATGCTTACTTGCGTCTGCACCTGCTCAGCATGCGTCTGGCAGTTCCCAACAGCCTCAACCTCGAGGGTATCTTTGCCAAGCTGAACAACGTCGTCTGGACCAATTACGGCCCCTTCGCACCCGAGAACTTCGCCACACGCAAGCTTGCCGTCCTCTCCGAAACTGCGAGTGAGCCTGCTCGTCTGAGCGCCGACGTCACCGTGCTCTCCGTCGACAAGTTCCCCCGCATGGTCGACTACGTATTGCCCACGGGCGTGCGCATCGGCAACGCCGACCGCATCCGCCTGGGCGCACATCTCGCCGACGGAACCACGGTCATGCACGAAGGCTTCGTCAACTTCAACGCAGGAACCCTGGGCGTCTCCATGGTTGAGGGCCGCATATCGCAGGGCGTCATCGTGGGCAACGGTTCCGACATTGGCGGCGGGGCCTCCATCATGGGCACGTTGTCGGGTGGCGGCAAGCTGCGCAACTCTATCGGTGAGCACTCACTGCTCGGCGCCAACGCCGGAATTGGTATTTCACTGGGCGACAACTGCGTCGTCGAGGCGGGCCTTTACGTCACTGCTGGCACCAAGGTGAGCCTGTACGACAAGGCGAAGGTCGCGGCGGGAACGCCCCTCGACGTGGTCAAGGGCTCCGAGCTCAGCGGCAAGGACAACATCATGTTCATCCGCAACTCGGTCACCGGCACCATCGAGGCACGCACCCGCAAGCACGGCATCGAGCTCAACGAGAAGTTGCACAAGAACTGAGCATGCAGGCGTGTGTACGCACACTTGGCCTCTCCCCGGGAAACGGACAATGCTCGCTTACTCGCATTGCGTCAGCGGGAGAAGCAGAAAGAGACTACATCACCGCTGTTCCAGCGGGCGCATACGCACGTTCGGCCTCTCCCCGGGAAACGGACAATGCTCGCTTACTCGCATTGCGTTAGCGGGAGACGCAGAAAGGTGAGTTTCTACCGATTTTCAATCGGTACGCAAGTTCAGCTTCTCCCCGGGAAACGGACAATGCTCGCTTACTCGCATTGCGTCAGCGGGAGAGGCTGAAAGAGACTACATCACCGCTGTTCCAGCGGAATGTAGTCTCTTTCGGCCTCTCCCGTATATACTTGCCTCGGCCTGCCGATTTTGGTCTCGGGATCTGCAAGGAGCTCGCGATACTGAGCGATCCAGCCCGGAATGCGTCCCAAGGCAAAAAGTGTCGTAAACATCTCGCGGTCAAAACCGATCGCCTTGTAAATCAACCCCGTGTAAAAATCGACGTTCGGGTAGAGATGCCGATCAACGAAGTAGGAATCGTGCAGCGCGATGTCCTCCAGCTCGAGCGCGACATCGAAAAGCTTGCGCTCCGAATCCTTCACGGCGATGTCGGAATCCATGATGCGCTCGAGGTATCCCTTCGCAATCGCCGCCCTCGGATCATACGACTTGTAGACGCGGTGGCCGAGCCCCGAGATCTTGCGCCCGTCCTTTTTCGCCGCCTCCACGTATTCATGCACGCTGCAGCCGGACTCGACAATCGTCTCCAGCTGGCGAAGGACCGCCTCATTGGCGCCCCCGTGCAACGGCCCGGACAGCGCGTTGATTCCGGCCGCGATGGCAGAGTATAGATTCGCGTGCGCCGAACCGGCGATGCGCACGACGGAGGTCGAGCAGTTCTGTTCGTGATCCGCGTGAATAATGAACAGCTTGTCCAGCGCATCCACGAGCAGCGGATCCGAATCGAAAGGCTCGTAGGGAACGGCGAAACTCATGCGCAGGAAGTCGTCGACGTAGCCGCGCGAATAATTTGGATAGAGCAGCGGCTCGTCGCGGTGACGACGATGAATATACGACACAATCGTGCGCACCTTCGCCATGATGAGAATGGCGGCGGTGTCCAGTTGCTTCTGATCTTCAATGTCTGTCGTATCGGGGTAGAAGGTCGCCAGCGCATTCACGGCCGACGCCAGAACACTCATGGGGTGAGCCTTGCGAGGGAAGGACCCCATAAAGCTGCGGAATTCCTCGCCCACCAGAGTGTGGTGGTTGACCTCCGCACGAAAATTTTCAAACTCAGTGGCCGTGGGGAGCTCCCCGTGCTGCAACAGCCACGCGACTTCCAAGAAGTTCGATTCCTGGCACAGCTGTTCGATCGGATATCCGCGATAGCGCAGAATGGAGCGGTTACCGTCGATGAAAGTGATCTTCGACTGGCACTGCGCGGTCGTCAGGAAGCCGGGATCCAGACTCACCCACCCGTCGTTGCGCAGAGACGAGATGACAATTCCGTCGGGACCGCACGTAGCTTTCTTGAGGGGAAGCGTGTGGTGAGTCCCATCGACACTCAATTGCGCGGTGGACTCAGTATTTACGTCGCTCATGTGTTCCTCCTTGCGGTAACGCTATCGAGGCTATGTTTCATGAGGCTTTACGTGACCGAAACGCGAGACCCGGACCGCCAATTGGCGAATCCGGGTCAGAGGTAGCGAGGTACGGGCCGAAATTCAGGCTTTCAGAGCAGCGACGATATTGTCGTTTTCACGCTCGGTGAGGATGATGGGGTCACCGTCTGTGATGGCGATGGTGTGCTCGGTGTGAGCGCCGCGCGAACCGTCGGAGGAACGCAGCGTCCAGCCATCCTTGGGATCCTGGTAAATCTCGTCGGTGCTCGCCAGCAGCCACGGCTCGATCGCAATGACGAGACCCGGACGCAGACGATATCCGCGATGTGCCTTGCCATCGTTGGCGACATGCGGATCGCCGTGCATGATGTGCCCGACTCCGTGACCGCCGAATTCGAGATTGACGGAGTAACCCTGCTCATGTGCAACGTCACCGATTGCGGCGGAAATGTCTCCCAGACGATTGCCGGCGCGCGCCATCTTGATTCCGGCGACGAGACCGTCCTGCGTCGCCTTGATGAGGCGCAGGTCCTCGGGAGCAGCATCCTTGCCAACCACGAAGCTGATGGCCGAATCCCCAACCCAGCCGTCGACGCTCACCGCGAGATCGAGCGAGAGCAGATCCCCGTCCTTCAAGGAATAGTCGTAGGGGACGCCGTGAAGCACCGCGTCGTTGACAGAGGCGCAAATGTAGTGCGCGAAGGGGCCGGTACCGAAGTCAGGGGCGTAATCCACATAGCAGGATTCGGCTCCCTTGCGGCCTTCGATGGCACGGCGCACATAATCGTCGATCTCCAAGAGATTGGTGCCAGGCTTCGTCATCTCCTTCAAACCGGTCAAAATCTCACCGACAAATTTGCCTGCCGGGCGCATCTGCTTGACTTCATCGGGTGTTTTTAGCTCAATCACAACGACTCACTTTCCTCAAAAGATTCTCGCTCGAGCCTATCGCGGGCTGCGAACAGTGGCAGAGCGTCACTTCGTCACCCCGGTCACAGCAGCTTTTCAATATCCCCAGAGATGTCTTCGGGAACAACGGGAGACTCATACCGCTTCACGACATTGCCCTCACGGTCGATGAGGAACTTGGTGAAATTCCACTTGATCTGATCGTCGGAATAGTCCTTGCCGTACTTCGCGCGCAGCGTCATCTCAAAGGCCTTCGCCTTGAGTCCCTTGCCGACGCCCTCAAAGGGCTTCTGTGCGGTGAGATACGAGAAAATCGGGTCCGCAGACTCACCCCTTACCTCAATCTTCTCGGACAGTGGGAAGGTCACTCCCCAGCGAATCTTGCAGGTCTGCGCCACGTCGCTATTTTCCCCGGGCTCTTGGTCCATGAACTGATTGGAGGGGAATCCAATGACGCTGAAGCCCTTGTCCCCGTACTCCTTGTAGAGCTTTTCGAGGCCGTCAAACTGACCGGCGAAACCGCACTTCGTCGCAGTGTTGACTACCAACAGCACTTTTCCCTTGTAGTCGTCGAGCGCGACCGGCTTGCCCTCGATTGACGTGTACTTGTAGTCATAAATGCTCATTGCAATCTGCCCTTCAGATATCCAGCCAGCTGTCTTTCTTGAACTCACGGTGCAAGTTCAGAGCAGCCGTAAAAATGCAGCCGACCACGTTCACGACCTCATCGTGACTGGGGTCTGTTCCTAGATGATAGTGCGCTTCTTTCCCAGGAAGCTGATCCGACCACACTCGGATATTCAAGCCGTCATCGGTCTCATCGATCGTCGCTTTTGCCTCGGGGCGGAACGCGAATTCCACGTCGATATGGTTGTTGCCGTTCGCCGTCCAGCGAATCTCGTTGGTCGGCAGGTCAAAGCTGTCCGTGCTCAGACGGAACACAAAAGATCCCAGAAGTCCGCTCATAACCCAAAAAATAACACACATTGCGACGAAAGAATTCTGCTGAGCGCTTTCAGCGAAGTGGAGACTCGGGCGAGCCTCCTTCCGCCACAATGGAGGAAAGTTCCCCGAAAGGAGGTGAACATGACGACGGAGTCAGTACCCCTCACGTCTCATGGATCATCATGCGTATAGGAATCGTTCTTGGAGCAGTCGGCCTCGCCCTCGGCGCCGTCAGCTTTGCACTGTGCTTCTTCTCCCCCATTGCCGCCGGACTCACCGGTCTCGCGGCCGGCATTGTTGCCTTTATCTGCGGTGCACTTGAGATGAAAAGCCACAATGCCGCCTCCTCGCCGGAGGACGAGGCGACTTCCAACGCCGTGCCCGTTCCCCAGACCGGGGAGGACGTGCAGTGACGTGCGGTGACGTTCAAATATAAACGAGGGCTCCCGGCGCTAACCGGAAGCCCTTCTTTCATGCGGATGGGGCGAGATTCGAACTCGCGGAGAGTTGCCCCTCAACGGTTTTCAAGACCGTCTCTTTCGACCGCTCAGACACCCATCCATCGTGCTTCGAAAGGTTCTTGTGTCCATCTCGAGGCACGCGCTATATATTAAGCGCAATACGACGGAATCGGCAAACCGATCGCCGCGTCACTCCTTGCCCCTTTTATTCCTTGCCCAGAGGCTCGATGACCTCAAGGCCACCCATGTAGGAACGCAGCGCCTGAGGAATGACCACCGAACCGTCCTGCTGCTGGTGATTCTCGAGGATCGCAACGAGCCAGCGCGTGGTCGCCAACGTTCCGTTCAAAGTCGCCAGAGGAGCGGTCTTGCCGTTCTCGTCGCGGTAGCGGATGTTGAGGCGACGCGCCTGATAACCCGTGCAATTGGAGGTCGAAGTGAGCTCGCGGTAACGATTCTGGGTAGGAACCCACGCCTCGCAGTCGAACTTGCGAGCGGCGGAAGAACCGAGGTCGCCGGCGGCCGTATCGATGATGCGATACGGCACCTCGACCTTGCCGAGCATCTCCTGCTCCATGCCGAGCAGCTGCTGGTGCTGGTCGCGGGCCTCTTCGGGCTTGCAGTACACGAACATCTCAACCTTGTAGAACTGATGCACTCGGATGATTCCGTGCGTGTCCTTGCCAGCGGCTCCGGCCTCACGGCGATAGCACGCGGAATATCCGGAATAGCGGATCGGGCCGTTGGAGAGATCGAGAATCTCGTTCTCGTGCATTCCAGCGAGTGCCACCTCGGACGTGCCCACCAAGTACTGGTCGTCGGGCTCACGAAGGCGATAGATTTCGTCGGAGTGGGAGTTGAGGAAGCCGGTTCCCGCCATGACCTCGGGGCGCACCAACGTCGGTGTCACTGTGGGGATGAACCCGTGCTCTTCGGCCTGGTCGAGCGCCATGTTGTACATGGCCATTTCGAGGCGCGCGAGCTTGCGCTTGAGGAAGAAGAAGCGCGATCCGCCAACCTTGGCACCGCGCACAGTATCGATTCCGCCGAGGCCCTCTCCGAGGGCGAGGTGATCTTGAGGCGCGAAGCCTTCCGCCGCGAAGTCGCGGGGGGTTCCGACCTTCTTGACCACGATGTAGTCGTCCTCGCCGCCTTCCGGAGCTTCGGGCTCGACCACGTTGCTGAGCTTCCACATTGCCGTGGTGTATTCCTCGGTCGCGGTGTCGGCAGCCGACTTGAGCTCGGAGACCTTCTGGGAAAGCTCCTTGGTCTCGGCGATCAAGGCCTTCTTCTGATCCGCAGGTGCGGAGGCGACCTTCTTACCGATTTCCTTCTGCTCAGCGCGCGCAGCTTCAAACCCCTGCAGGGCGTCGCGGCGGGCCGCATCGAACTTCAGGACCTCGTCGACGAGCTCGACGGACTCTGAACGCTTCCTTTGGGATTCGCGGACGACGTCGGCATGGTCACGGATGAATTGAATATCAAGCATGTGCCCTAGGTTAATGACGTGCTCAGACACGCCCGCAATCCGGTGCCTCGCTCCGGATTGGCGCAACGGCAAGGATCTGTGACAACTCCGCACAATCTGGGCGCGCTCACCTTCCTTGGGCTGCACAACCCAAGGAAAATTCCTTTCATTACTCTTACAGAATCACAACATTGCAGAGGGTTTAATGGAGGTATGCAGATTCCAGTGTGGCTGATAGTCATTGCGGCGATCCTCGCCGTGATCATCGTCATGCTGCTGATTCGCCTGCTC
>JALCOX010000048.1 GCA_022649925.1 Bifidobacteriaceae bacterium
CTCGCCCTGCTTGCCATCATCGTCGGAGGTTACGCTCTCAAACGCTTCGGGGCAGTCAAACAGAACGACTATCGCGTCCTTCAAAAGATCGTCTTCACCTTCACGCTGCCCGGAGCCATCATTTACTCCTTCGCACAACATCGCCCTCAGGCTTCCCTCCTATGGATATCCCTCTTCGGCTTCTGCTGTGCGCTCCTGCCGCTGCCCCTCCTGTTCCTGGCCAGCAGGCATCAAAAGATCCGCGATCGTTTCTTCCTCATGCTCAACGCCTCCGGATTCAACGTGGGCAACTTCTGTTTCCCTGTCATCCAGGCGCTCATGGGAGCCGGGGCCGTCCTGCCCGCCGTGATGTTCGACATCGGCAACTCCTTCATGCTCTCCGCCACGACCAACGCCCTCACCTCCGCCATGCTGGGAATCCCGCCTGATAAGCCGCTCTCGCAGGTCGTTGGAGAGGATGAATTTGGCCACGAGAAGCTCCTCACGGTCAAGCCCACCGACAAGGATGCGCGCCGTCTCTCCCGCAGAGCCAAGGCGAGTGCAATCGCGAAGTCTTACCTGTCGTCGGTGTCCTTCGACGTCTACGTCGTCATGATCGTTCTGATGTGTTTCGGCATCGCCGTTCCCACTGCCGTAGGAAATTTTGTGCAACCGGTCGCCGTCGCAAATTCCTTCTGCTCCATGTTGATGGTGGGAATGCTGATGGACGTCCCCGCCTCTCACAAGGATGTGGCCCAGGTGGGAGCCGTCTTCGGCTGGCGCCTCGCCTTCTCTGTCGTCTTCTGCGCGGTCGCTTGGTTTGTTCTGCCCTTCGATCTCGAGACGCGCAAGGTGCTGTTCATCGTGGGACTTGCCCCCACACCCGTCTTCGCCACGCTCTTCACCGACAAGGTGCTTGGCAACGCTCGACTTGCGGGCTTCTGCCTCGCCTTCACGGCCGTGATAGCACTTGTCCTGATGACGGTTTTCAACATCGTCGTACCGTCATGAGCACGCCGTCGTGACTCACCGTCACGACTCTCGAATTAACCGAGCAGTTCCTCGATATCGGGCACCAGCGCGCGGAAGGCCTTGCCCCGGTGTGAGATGGCGTTCTTCTGTTCTGCGCTCAATTCGGCCGAGGTCAGCGGGTCTGCTCCGGCGCGGCCCATCGGTTGGTCATCGGGCACGAACAGTGGATCGTATCCAAACCCATTGATTCCTCGGGGCTCACGCAACAGCATTCCCGGCATTTCACCCGTACGAGTGACTTCCCAACCTCCGTCGGCTGTGACGGAATGCGTCTGGGTGCTGGGGGCCGTGCCGTGCCCCACCCACGCGCTTCCCGGGACGACGAGCGCGGCGCAGCACACGAAGCGAGCGGCACGTTTATCGTCGGCAATGTCGGCGAGCTGACGCAGGAGCAACTCGTTGTTGGCGGCGTCGTCGCCATGGACCCCGGCCCACCTGGCAGACAGAATTCCCGGCGCGCGACCGAGGAAGTCGACGATGAGACCCGAGTCGTCCGCGATGGCGGGTGAGCCGGTTGCCTGCGCCACGAAGCGCGCCTTCAGCAGCGAATTCTCCTCAAAACTCGTTCCCGTCTCCACCGGATCCTCGAGGTGAAGATCTCCCGCGGTGACGAGGTCGAGCTCCTCCGCCTCGGAACCGAGACGCTGGGCGAGGATCTCCCTCAGCTCGACGAGCTTGCCACTGTTGTGCGTTGCCAAGATGAGGCGCATGTGAATCTCTCTTCTCTGGGGCCTATATTTGGTCAGGCCTGTGCGAGTGCCTCGCGCTGATACTTCTGCAATTCCCTGTTGCCCTTGGCAGCGAGGTCGAGAAGGGTGTTGAGCTCGTCACGGTCGAAGGGACCATGTTCTGCAGTTCCCTGGATCTCGATGAACTTGCCCTCTCCTGTCATCACCACGTTCATGTCGGTGCCCGCGGAGGAGTCCTCGGTGTAGGGCAGATCGAGCATGGGGGTTCCATTGATGATTCCGACTGAAACTGCCGAAACCTGATCGGAGAGAATCTTCTTGGATTCCTTGATGTAATGCTTCTTTTTCGCCCACGCAATGGCGTCAGCGAGCGCGACGTAGGCACCGGTAATTGAGGCGGTGCGCGTACCGCCGTCCGCCTGGAGAACGTCGCAGTCGATGAGAATCTGATTCTCCCCGAGCTGCTTCATGTCGACGACTCCACGCAGCGAACGCCCGACGAGGCGACTGATCTCGTGGGTTCGACCACCGATCTTGCCCTTGACGGATTCACGGTCAGTGCGCTGATTGGTGGCGCGGGGAACCATCGCGTATTCCGCGGTGACCCAGCCGAGCCCCGAGTCCCTGCGCCAGCGCGGAACTCCCTGAGTGAAAGTGGCAGTGCACATGACGCGAGTGTTGCCGCATTGGATGAGGACGGAACCTTCGGGGGCCTCTGTCCAGTTGCGAAGAATGGTGACGGGCCTGAGCTGATCCACCTCGCGACCATCTGAGCGAATCGACTTCCCGTCAGCGAGCATGTCTTTGATCTGAACCATCCAACAGCCTCCATTCACTGCGAACCGCGAGTTCCACTGCAATTATCCCCCACGAATTTCTTCGAATCTCTTGAACGACGCTATCGGTGCGAGACGACATCGCGGCCGTTGCCTCCACATTGTGTTCATGCAGACGTTCACATCAGGCGTTCATGCCAGTGAGTCCCTCTTTCCCCTATGCTTGAGCGTATGCGCGTCTTCAAACAGCTCTTCGTGGCAATCTTCCGTCTCGCCGTCGCCTTCTTCGCCATCGCGGGGACTTACGAGGCCTGGACGGGAGCCATCCCCAGCAAATGGGTGTTCTTTACCATTCAGTCCAACATCGCGGTCGGAATCGTTTTCGCTTGGGCCGGTCTCGCCACTCTGTTGAGAGGAGTGCAACCTCCCGCGTGGCTCAAAGGCTGCCTCACCCTCTACATCCTCATCACTGGAATCGTGGCGAACTTCATCCTTCACATCGAAGCGGGGGCACCCTACGTCCTGGGCATCTCCACCACGCTCATGGTTCATGCCATCGTCCCCATCGGCGCCGCCATCGACTTCCTCCTCTTCGACGCACACCGCCGCTTCAAGTGGCACTACAGCCTCTCCTGGCTCATCTACTTCCCGCTGTATCTGGGATTCGTGCTCATTCGCGCCAACTTCTACCCCAACTCAGGCCCCGGTCACGACGACTTCCCCACCAGCCCCTACCCCTACAACTTCATCGACGTCGCTCACATCGGTTGGGCACAGTTGGGTATCAATATCGTCGTCTACCTCATCGCCTTCTTGGTGTTGGGTCTGATTATCGTAGGTATTGATAGGGCATTGCCCAGCAGGCCGCTCGTCAATTCCAAGGAGACACGATGACTTCTACCGCTTCGACTTCTACCGGCTCAGACTCCGAACCCACCACGGCCCTGATGACCGACATGTACGAATACACCATGCTCGATGCCGCCCTGCGCGACGGAACAGCCGCACGCCATTGCGTGTTCGAGGTATTCGCCCGTCATCTTCCCGTTGGCCGCCGTTACGGCGTCGTAGCTGGACTCGGCCGCATCATTGATCTCGTCAAGAACTTCCGTCCCAGCGCCTCCGACATCGACTTCATGCTCTCACGTGGCGTCATCTCCAAGGACACTGCGAAGTGGCTGGAGAACTTCACTTTCACCGGAACCCTGCGTGCCTACCGCGAGGGGGAGGTGTACTTCCCCAACTCCCCCATCCTTCAGGTTGAGGGCAATTTCGGGGAGTGCACTCTGCTCGAGACGCTGTTGCTCTCCGTCCTCAACTACGACTCCGCCGTCGCCTCCGCGGCGTCGCGCATGTCGGCGGCCGCCGGAGATCGGCCGTGCCTCGACATGGGAGGTCGGCGCACCAACGAGCACGCTGCCATCGCGGCCGCCAGGGCCTCCATCGTCGGAGGATTTGTGGGAACCGCCAATCTCGCTGCCGCCAAGAAATACGACCTGCCCGCCATCGGAACCGCAGCACACTCCTTCACGCTGCTACACGACTCCGAGAAGGAAGCCTTTGAATCCCAGATCGCGGCGCTCGGCAAGTCCACCACGGTGCTGACCGATACCTACAACATCGAAGATGCCATCGCCACCGCAGTCGCCGCCGCAGGCCCCGAGCTCGGAGCAATTCGCATCGACTCCGGGGATCTCGCCTCCCTGGCACAGAAGGCGCGCAAGCAGCTCGACTCGCTGGGGGCCGTCTCCACGAAGATCACGGTGACCAACGACCTCGACGAGTACGCGCTGGCCGCGCTGGCGACCGCACCCGTGGATTCCTACGGAGTTGGCACGCAGCTGGTCATTGGATCGGGGGCACCCACCTGCGCCATGGTTTACAAGCTCGTGGAGCGCGAGGGCAACGACGGTCAGATGCATCCCGTCGCGAAGAAGTCCTTCGGAAAATCGACCGACGGATGGCGCAAGAGGGCGGTGCGCGCCTACGAATACGACCTCGCCCAGGCGGAGCTCATCGTGGGCGGATCCCGCGCTCAACTCGAGGCGTGGCAGGCCCCGGAAGGCGTGTCGCAGATTCGTGATCTGCAGATCACCGCCATCGATCACGGCGACGTCGACGAATCGCTGGCCTCAAAAGAGGCACTGCTGCAGGCGCGTGACTATCACAAGAAGGCGCTCAACGAGCTTCCGATCACCGCACTGTCGTTGGCTGCTGGAGACCCCGCGATTCCAACGCAGGTGATCGAGCTCTAGTTGGGTTTCACGACGAGATGCGGTCAGTGACCCATCTCGTCAAAGATGCGCTTGCAGTCGGGGCAAATCGGATAGTTCGACGGGTCCTTCTTGGGAACCCACACCTTGCCGCACAGCGCCACCACTGGCCTGCCCGTCAAGCGGGATTCGGCGATGCGCTCTTTGGAAACGTAGTGGGCGTAGCGATCTTGGTCTCCACCGTTGTCTTGCTTTGACTCCTCAGAAGTGTCAGGACGCTCCAGAACTGCCGTGCCCGTGGACTGATCGGGGCTCGACAGCGGATCGAGAGGCTCGGAGTCCATGCGGAACTCGCCGAGAAACTCGTCCTTTTTAAACGTATCCATCAGAGTGCTCACTTTCACATCCCATCTCAAGATCTTTCGCTACGTCAATAGTAATCGCTGTTCATTAAGCTGGCTGTGTATTGTTATTGGTATGACAATTGCCGTCTGCCCGGGTTCTTTCGACCCCGTGACCTCAGGACATCTTGACGTGATCGAACGCTGCGCGCGCCTCTTCGACAAGGTGTACGTCGTCGTCGCCGTCAACGCTGCAAAGCGGCCCCTCTTCGACGAGCGCGAGCGCGTCTCGATGATCAGGGCAGCACTTGCGGCGGATAACTGCACCAACATCGAGGTCGCCTCTACCGACGGGCTCATCACCGACTTCTGTTCCAGCGTCGGGGGCAGCGTCATCGTCAAGGGCTTGCGCCAGAACGGGGACTACGAGGCCGAGCTCGGCATGGCCCTCGTCAACCGACAAATCGGCGGCATCGAGACGATGTTCATCCCCGCGGATCCCCTGAAGGAGCACATTTCAAGCTCCATCGTCAAAGACGTTGCCCGCCACGGTGGCGACGTGCGCGGCATGGTTCCCAATTCGGTGGTCGCACGCCTGATTGAGGCTCTTGGCTCCCAGGAAGAAGAAGAGAAATAGCATGAGCGATTACACCACAGATCCAGACGACACCGGAGAGGCGCACGTCTCCTCGTCACGCATCTCAAATTTCGCCGAAACTGACGACGAGGCCAACGACAACTTAGGCTCCATCGATGACCCCATTGACGACAGCACAATATTGAGCAGCGCGGATCACACGCAGCGTCGAGAGGAACCCGCCGAGGAGGACTCCCTGCCAAACGGCTCCCGCGCGGAATTCACCACCGCCTTCGACATCATCGACGAGATGCAAAAGGCACTCGACGAATCTAAGGCCGCGCTCTTCTCGCCCCAGTTCGTCAAGGTCGACAAGGCCCAATTCTCGGATCTCCTCGATGAGCTCAAAAAAGTCCTGCCCGTTCAGCTCGAACGCGCCTCCGCCCTCATGAGGGAATCGGAGCGGCGCCTGGAGGCCGCGCAGGAGCAGTCCGAGTCCATCGTGCATGCGGCCCAACGCAATGCGGAGGGCATCGTCGCCAAGGCAAACGAGCAGGCGGACTTCCTCGCAGGCCATCAGAACGTCGTTGCGCTGGCCGAGGAAAAGGCGCGCGATATCATTTCCTCTGCACAGTCGAAGGCCGATCACGTGACGCAGGGCGCCAACGAATATTCGGCCACCATGCTGTCCAACTTGGACACGGAGCTTGAGAAGCTCTCCCGCGACGTGAAGGGCGGCATCTCCATTTTGCGGACGCGCGAGCAGGAAGCGGCCAGCAAGTTGGAGCGCATTGACGGAAGTTCAGACGAGAGGAATCGTTGATGGCACAAGCCAAAACCCAGTATCCCAACCAGTCACCATGGGCGATCCCCGTGGCGCAGGTCGGTTCTCGGGCGGGGCAGAGTCTCGAGGTCGACTCAGATTTTCCGGCACCTTCAGGCATCGGTGACGAATTCTACGGTGTCGAAGAAGGCTCGAGCGTCGCGGTCGAGGCGCGGTTCGACTCGATCGTGGACGGCCTCATCTTCACGGCAACTGCCACCGCGCGCGTCACCGGCGAGTGCGGCCGCTGCCTCACCCCCATTGACCGCGATCTTGAGATTCATCTGACCAGTTTCATGCCTTACGAAGACCCGAACGCAGCTTTACCAACCACGCGGAAGTCTGGCAGAGTCCACGAAGACAGCGAAGACGTCATCGTGGCTGGCGAAGAAGAGTCCGAAGACATCAACCCCCTCAGCCCCGGCGGAGATTTTGCCAACATCGAGACGCTCCTGCGCGACGGCTTCACCCAGGAGATTCCGCCGACGCCGCTGTGCCGCCCCGATTGCCTCGGATTGTGCCCACAATGCGGCATCAATCTCAACGAGCACCCCGATCACGTGCACGAGGTCACCGACATCCGACTCTCAGCACTCGAGGGTTTGAAGGCACAACTCGAAGCACAGCAAAAGAACACAGAGGCGAAGTAGTCGGGTGGCATTCTTCGCTCACGTATGACAAAATCGAGCGGATGCGTTAGTATACCTAAGGCTTAAGCAAAGTATCGATCGAAATAGAGGACATCATGGCACTGCCAAAGTACAAGACGTCGCGCGCCAACACTCATTCACGGCGTGCAAACTGGAAGACGAGCGCGGCTGCAACCGTCGCTTGCCCGAACTGCGGAGCAGCAACTCTGCCGCACATGGCGTGCCCGAGCTGCGGTTCCTTCCGCGGCCGCACCTATCGTGCAGCTATCAAGAGCAACTGAGAAGTATTTTCAGAAGAAACCCTGCCATCGACGGGTGGTGGGGTTTTCTGTTATGTGTAAGGCGTGAATTAACCCATTGAGGGAAGGGTGGAACGATATGGCCACATCGAAGAATTCTGCGGGAGCATCGTTCCATCTCATCACGGACGGGGCACACGACCTCTTGAAGGCGCTCGGAACTTCACTCGAACCGGATTTGCTCGTCCACGCCCTCACACACCGCTCTTTCGCCCATGAGAACCCCGGGCTACCCAACAACGAGCGCCTGGAATTCCTCGGGGACGCGGTTCTCGAGCTCGTCGTGACGGAGACGATCTTCAACGATCATCCCGATTTCCCCGAAGGCCACCTCGCAAAAATGCGCGCCAAGGCCGTATCCGAAGATTCTTTATCCGCCATTGCGCGCACCAAGCTGAACCTCGGCCCCTACATCCTTCTCGGCAACGGCGAGAGCGAACAGGGCGGAGCCGACAAGAATTCAATCCTGTGCGACACCGTCGAAGCGCTCCTCGGAGCGACCTTCGTGGCTCACGGCATCGACGAGGCACGTAAGGTGGTGCACCGCCTCGTCGACGACACCCTCGCCGAAGTCGCCACAGAGGGCCCCGCTCTCGACTGGAAGACCTCACTCACCGTGCTGAGTCACCAGCTCAACATCGCCGAACCCACCTATCGCATGGAGGTCGGCGGCGAGGAATCACAACCCCTCTTCACCGCCCACGTCATGCTGGAGGACGGGTCTTCGATCGCCTCGGCCAACGGCCCCTCCAAACGCAAGGCGCAACTCGCCGCAGCCGAAATCGCATACAACCGATTGACGGAGCAGCGCAAGGCAGCCGCACAGGCCCAGTCTGCAAAGTCATCCAAGAAAGCTCAGTAGCCCCCTGGGGTTAAACTCTGGCTACAGAGTAGGCCACGTTGTACACTGAATGCGCGTAAGGCCAGCAGCCAAAAGCCGCGGTTCCCGCACAATCGAATGACATCCCGACCATAATGTGGATGTTCGTATGAAACCCCATCTGAGGGGTAATAGTCTTTCGAGAACCTATCAATTATTTTTTATTCTGTTCCCTCACGCGGAACATATGGATGAGAGGCAAGCAATTATGGCATTACCAACGCCACTGCAAGCTTTCAGCGCCCTTCCTAAGGAAGGTGCTCAGCACGAAAAGCAAAACGTTTCCGGAGAGCAGATGACCGGAGCTCAGGCGTTGGTTCGTTCCTTGGAAGATCTCGGAGTCACCGACGTCTTCGGCATCCCCGGCGGAGCGATCCTGCCCGTCTACGACGCCATCAAGGACGATACAAAATTCCGCTTCGTCCTCACCCGTCACGAGCAGGCCGCCGGGCATGCCGCCGAAGGCTATGCCGTGTCCACCGGGAAGGTCGGCGTCGCCATCGTGACGTCCGGCCCCGGCGCCACCAACATCGTGACCGCCATCGCCGATGCGCAGATGGATTCCATTCCCATGGTCGTCGTCACCGGTCAGGTCGGCGCAGGTGCCATCGGAACCGATGCCTTCCAGGAGGCAGATACCCTGGGAATCACCTACCCAGTGGCCAAGCATTCCTTCCTCATCACCGACGCGCAGGACGTTCCCCGCGTCATGGCAGAGGCCTACTACATCGCAGGATCTGGGCGTCCCGGCCCCGTGGTCGTCGACTTCACCAAGTCGGCCCAGAATTCACCGATGTACTACTCCTGGCCGCCAGAGAAGATTCTGCCCGGCTACAACCCCGTGGAGAAGGCCCACGGCCGCGTTCTCACCGAGGCAACCGAACTCTTCCAGACGTCTCACCGTCCTGTGCTCTACGTGGGCGGCGGCGCCCAGCGTGCAGACGCCGGCAAACAGGTCGAGCGGCTGGCTCGTCTCACCAATGCGCCCATCGTCACCACGCTGACAGCCCGGGGCATTGTGCCGGAGTCAGATCCGCAGGTGCTCGGCATGCCCGGCATGCACGGAACCGTGCCCGCCGTGGGTGCCATCCAGCAGTCCGATCTGCTGGTCGCTATCGGAACGAGGTTCTCCGACCGCGTGACTGGCCGGCTCGACAGCTTTGCACCGACCGCCAAAGTCATTCACATCGACATCGATCCCGCCGAGATCAGCAAGAACCGCAAAGCCGACGTCCCCATCGTGGGCGATGTGGCCAAGGTGCTCGACGACCTCATTCCCAAGATCGAGGCCGCACAGGCGGAAAACGGCAAGCCCGATCTTCACGCATGGTGGGATCAGATCAACGACTGGGTCAAGAAATACCCCCTGAGCTACGACGAGCCTACCGACGGATCTCTGGCCCCGCAGTGGGTCATCCAAGAGCTGTCGAAGCAGGCAGATCCCCAGACCATCTGGGTCGCCGGCGTCGGTCAGCACCAGATGTGGGCAAGCCAGTACATCGACTTCGAGAACCCTCATTCCTGGATCTCCTCCGGAGGCGCGGGGACCATGGGCTTCGGACTCCCCGCAGCGATCGGTGCACAGGTGGGCTCAGAGCGCTCCTTTGGGGGCAAGAAGCCCGTGTGGCTCATCGACGGCGACGGAAGCTTCCAGATGACCTCTCAGGAGCTTGCGACGGCATTCCAGGAGTCCATGCCCCTCAAGATCGCCATCATCAACAACTCCGTGTACGGCATGGTGCGCCAATGGCAGACCCTTTTCTACAAGAATCACTACTCGCAGACGAGCTTGCACGACGGGGAGCTCTCCGTGGGCAGCCTGCCGACCGAGGTCGACACTGCGCCGATTCCCGACAAGCAGAACTACGACGTCCCTGACTTCGTGATTCTCGCTCAGGCTTATGGCTGCATCGGCCTGAGGGCCACCACCACGAAGGAGGCCCTGGAGGCGATCAAGATCGCTAACTCGGTCACCGACCGTCCGGTGCTCATCGACTTCCGCGTGTGGAAAGACGCGATGGTCTTCCCGATGATCCCCGCGGGCTCATCTAACGACTCGATCATCTACAAGCCCGGCGTGGAGCCCCTCAACGGAGGTGAGCCCAGCGGGGTGGGAACGTTCAGCGGAACTTCGCCACAGGCCGCGACACCCGCTGACGCAGGCTCGGCCACCGCCGGCACCTGGCCCGACGCCACGACCGGCGCCAGCGATTCTGCAGCACAGGAGGAGAAGTAATGGCAACGAACTATCCAGCATCACGTCCTGGCTCGGGAAAGCACACACTGTCCGTTTTGGTCGAGAACCGTCCCGGCGTCCTCGCCAGAATTTCGGGTCTCTTCGCACGTCGAGCCTTCAACATCAACTCGTTGTCCGTCTCCCCTACCGAGCGCCCCGACATCTCACGCATCACCGTGACCGCCGAGGTGGAGCAGATTCCACTGGAGCAGATCATCAAGCAGCTCAACAAGTTGCTGCACGTTCTCAAGATTGTGGAGCTTGACTCCTCCACGTCGGTCGAGCGCGAACTCGTCCTCATCAAAGTGGCCGCCAACGAGCACAACCGCTCCGACGTTCTCGAAATCGTCAAGCTCTTCCGCGTGCGCGTCGTCGACGTCCATCCCGAGTCCCTCACCATTGAGGCCACCGGAGCCGAAGGCAAGCTCGACGCCCTCCTCGGCCTGCTGGAGCACTACACCATCATCGAATTGGTGCGCTCGGGCGCCGTCGCCGTCATGCGCGGTCCCAAGGCCCTGAGTGAGAAGGTCGTGGGTTCGGAAGTCACCGGTCGATAAGCAGCGAGCGCGCTGGGCCCACCCTGGCGCACTCACACTCACACTCACACCTTGTTCGTGGAGAATTGACCGCTGAGAGGGAGGATTCCTCCTCTCAGCGGTCAATTCTCCACGAACAACTTATTTAAAATTTACAAACACACTCCTACGCACTCTCCACGAACTCGGAGAGTTCCATCCACTCTGACTCAAGGTCCGAAGACTCAGAGTCGATTCCCTGCAGCTGCTTGTTGAGCGATTCCAGAGCGGCGAAATCACTGCCCGCCTGCACTGCCATTTTCTCCTCGACTGCTGCCTTCTGCGACTCGAGCTTGGCGAGCTTCCGCTCAATCGCGGAGATGCGCTTGGTCGCGTCATATTTCTTCTGGCGCAATTCCTTGTCGTCAACCTCTCGATCCGAACGTTCCTGAGAATCTGTGATATCACCCACCGTCCCAGAAACAGCCGCTGATCCGGCGGAGCCACCGTCGTTAGCCACCGCGGCCTTACCTACAGCGGTGAGCGCGCCCGTGTCGTCAACCATGGCCAAATAGTCGTCAACCCCTCCAGGCAAATGCCGCACCTTGCCCGCCAAGAGTGCGAACTGCTCGTCCGTCACTCGCTCAAGGAGGAAGCGATCGTGGGAAACCACGATCAACGTGCCGGGCCAGGTGTCGAGCAGATCCTCCATCACCCCGAGCATGTCGGTGTCAAGGTCGTTGCCCGGCTCATCCATGATGAGCACGTTCGGCTCGTCCAGCAAAATCAGCAGCAGCTGCAACCGACGTTTCTGGCCGCCGGAGAGATCGGCGACAGGAGTCATTAACTGGGCCGTGTCGAAGCCGAGGCGTTCGAGCAACTGCGCCGGGGAGACTTCCTTGCCATCAACCACATAGGTGGTTTTGTACCGCCCTAGGACCTCTTTTACCCGCGAAGTGCCCAGCGCTTCGACCTCGTCGAGCCGCTGAGAAAGAATGGCGAACTTCACCGTTTTGCCGATGCGCACGTGGCCCTTCGTGGGCTCGATGCTGCCATCGATGACGCCGAGCAACGTCGACTTGCCAGCGCCGTTCGCACCCACAATGCCGAAGCGATCCCCCGGGCCGATGAGCCACGTCACGTCGTCGAGAACCGTGCGTACCGGGCCGCTGTCCACGTGCTGGGCGGCCTGAGTATCAGGAAGTTCGGCGGGTTCCGTCGCGCTCGTCTCGCCCTCATGCAGCGGATACGTCTTGGTGACGGACTTGAGATCGACGACCTGTTTACCCAAGCGCGACGTCGCCATCTGCTTGAGCTCAAGCGAATTACGAACGGGAGGGACGTCGGCGATGAGCGTCTCCGCCTCCTTGACGTGGAACTTCTGCTTGGTCGCACGAGCCCGTGCACCACGGGTCAGCCAGGCGAGCTCCTTGCGCGCGAGATTGCGTCGCTTCTCCTCCGCCACATCCGCCTGGCGATCGCGCTCCACACGCTGAAGAATATAAGCTGAATAGCCACCCTCAAAGGGATCGATGAGGCCGTCGTGGACCTCCCACATGCGTTGGCACACCTCGTCGAGGAACCACCGATCGTGGGTGACGACGAGCAGCGCTCCCGCACCGTTGCCCCACCTGTTCTTCAGGTGCTCTGCCAGCCAGTGAATGGTGACCATGTCCAGGTGATTGGTGGGTTCGTCGAGCGCGATGATGTCCCAGTCGTGCAGGAGAAGGCGGGCGAGATCGGCGCGGCGACGCTGGCCACCCGAGAGATCCCCCACACGCGAATCCAACGAGATTCCACCGAGCAGTGTCTGGACGATGTCGCGCGAGCGGGCGTCGGAGGCCCACTCGTGATCCTCGCGATTTTCCAGGGCGGCTGCACGCACAGTGGAATCGTCGTCGAGTGAGTCGCGCTGGTCGAGAATACCCAGACTCAAGCCTCCACGCCGTGTGACGCGGCCTGAGTCAGGGGCCAACTCCTCCGAGAGCAGACGCAGCAAAGTTGATTTTCCATCGCCATTGCGGCCGACGATCCCAATGCGGTCGCCCTCGAAAACTCCCTGCGTTACGTCCGTAAAAATGGTTTTCGTAGCGAAGGAGAGTGAAACGTGTTCTAGTCCAAGATCATAAATAGGCATCGTTTCACAACGATACTCTCAGCGGCCTAACGATTTTCACTCGAGAGAGCGGGCGTAGGTGAGGCAGCGCGCCGCAAAACCTGAAAATACAGAATCCGCAAAAACTTTGATCTGCGAATCGGCGTCGGCGAAATCCTGCCGTATCTGAGCAATCTGAGACTTCTTCAGCCCCTTGATCATGGCCGGCTCCTGTAGCCACTGCTCAAGGAGGCCGCCGGTGACCTCGAGATGAAACTGCAAACCCAGCGCCGAACCCATCCGAAACGCCTGATTCTTCGTCGATTCGGAGGTGGCGAGCAGCTGGCCGCCCGAGGGCACGCTCACAGAATCTGAATGCCAGTTGAGCACAGTGGCCGACTTGGAAAACATCGAGAAGTAATCGTGCTTGTCGACGCGCTGAATGGGGCCGTACCCGATCTCGGCCGACTTGGCCTGCTTGAGCTTCGCCCCCAGGGCCGTCGCCAGAATCTGGTGGCCCAAACACACGCCCAACAGCGGCTTGCCACACGTCACGCAGGCCTTCGCCAGCTTCGCCTCCGCCTTGAGACCGGGGTGGTCCTCGACGTCTGTGGCGCGCATGGGGCCGCCCATGAGGACCACACCCGCCACGGAATCAAAGGAGGGTAGCTTGGGTTTCTTGTCGTCGACGATGGAATCGATATTCACCGCCAGCCCCACTTCCTCGAGACTGTCGAGAATGCGACCGGGCCGCTCCCACGCGGCATGCTGAAGGATAAGAACTCGAGGTTGAGCCAAAGCCATGACTCCATTGTGGCATAAAAATTGTGGCATAACACACGACACCGAAGCGTCAGGCGCCCCGGGAATCGATACAACTTTCCCAGAGCGCCCGGCGCGCAACCGATACTGCTACTGCTGCGCGCCCACCGCTGCGAGCGCCTTGTCGAAGGTGGCTCTGTCCAGATACCCAAACGTGACGGCTGCGTTCAACGGCATCTCGAGCATCATCAGACGCGCAAAGAGATCTTCCGGCAGCGATTTCTTCAGAGAATTGCCGTCAATGCTCTCCAACACCGACACACCCTTCTCGTCGTCGAGCCACTCCTCCACGGTCGATAGGGCCGTCAGGGGGAAGTGCTTACCGTCGCCCTCGATCGCGACCGACGCGCTCAACGCGACATCGCGGCTCGAACGGGCCACTTCGATGCGATACTCGCCCTTGACCGCGCGCCAGTCATGCAAGCGCTCCGACCAGTAAGCGAAGGCACGGGAGTCGAGGTCGAAGCTCACCTCGCGGGATTCACCTGCGGCGAGGACAACCTTTGCGAACTCCTTGAGCTCGTGGACGGGACGCGCAACCGGCGTCACGGGGCTTGCAGGAGGTGCCACGTAGAGCTGGACCACGTCGGCACCGTCGCGCGTACCGGTATTGGTGACGCTGAGCGAAACGTGGGCGGACGTCGGACCCGTTGCCGTGACCGAGAGATTCGAATACGCGAAGTCCGTATAACTCAAGCCGAAGCCGAAGGGATAGGCCACGGCCACCTTCGAGGTGTCGTAGTGCCGGTAGCCCACAAAGACACTCTCGTTGTAGTCGACGCTACCCTCGCCGCCGGGGAAGGTGTCGAAGCTCGGATTGTCCTCGATGCGCACAGGGATCGTCTCCGCCAAGCGTCCCGAGGGGTTGACATCGCCGAGGAGGACGTCGGCTACCGCGGCACCACCGGCCTGGCCCAGAAGCCACGATTCAACGAGGCCCTTGGCACTGTCTTGCCAGTCGGACACGGAGACAACCGCTCCGTTCGAGAGGACGACGACCACGTTGGCGTTGAGCGCGGCCACGCGACGCAGCAGGTCGATCTGCTTGGAAGGAATGGCGAGCGTGGTGCGATCGAAGCCCTCGGACTCCGC